>JBGTLX010000481.1:0-3745 GCA_041743855.1 Rhizobiaceae bacterium
GGCGCTGGCCGCGATCTGCCGGGAACGGGGCCTGTCGCCGGACGAAGCCCTTGCGGTCGGCGACGGCGCCAACGATCTCGACATGCTGCTTCTGGCTGGCGCAGGCGTGGCGCTGCACGCGAGGCCGGCGGTCGCGGCGCAAGCGAAAATCCGCATCGATCATGGCGACCTCACCGCGCTGCTTTATCTGCAAGGCTATCGCCAGTCGGAATTCGTCACTTGAAGCCTATTCGCACCGAACGCTTGATCCTGCGGAACTGGGAAGAGCGCGACCGCGATCTTTTCCACCGCATCAATTCGGACGATCGCGTGATGGAGTTCTTTCCGTTCCGGCGCGACCGGGCGCAGAGCGACGCCATGCTGGACCGGCTGCGCGATGGCATAGCGCTGAACGGCTACGGCTTCTCGCCCGTCGAGATCGCGGCAACCGGCCAGTGCATCGGGTTTACCGGCATCCACGCCGCCGAGATCGAGCCTGTCGTGCCGCCGGGATCGATCGAGATCGGCTGGCGGCTCGCGCCGGAATTCTGGGGTTTCGGCTATGTGAAGGAAGCAGCCGACGCCATGCTCCGCTTCGGCTTCGAGACGCACGGTTTTGGGGAAATCATCTCGTTCGCCGTCTGGAACAATGTTCGCTCGACTGCGGTCATGGAGCGTCTCGGCATGAAGCGTGATCTGTCAGGCGATTTCGATCATCCGCGCATCCCCGACACCCACCCCGAGTTGAAACGCCATGTGCTCTACCGGCTCTCGCGCGACGATTGGCGGGCGCGGGCTTTTGCCTGATCAGGGAAGTCGGTCATCCCTAGCGGGTGGAGTCGCAGGCACTCGATCGAGAAATGCCGATAATCTGTCGCCCGTCGCGTCTCCCGTTCGACGCTGGAGGAATTCGGCTGCTGTTTCCATAGCACCGACTTTCTGCGCCACCGCTGACGCGATCCACTGGTTAAGCGAAACACCGTCTTTTCTTGCCAGACGAGTGGCCGCTTCCTTGACTGAAGTCGGAAGCTTCAGAGGGTATGTTGCGTTGCTCATTTTCCAACCCTTTGGAGAAAAGCTGACGGTTTCATAATGCTTACACCAAAGAGACCGTGAGCCGCCGAAAAATCTTTGATATTGTGTGTCACCAATGCGTCGGCTCGTCCGTTTACCGCTGCCTCCAAAACCATCTCGTCGCGCGGATCCGAAAGCACGGGTCGCCACAAAAAATGCACCTCAACAGCCTCCGAAAGCGCGGCGAATTCGCTTAGAAAGACATGGACATCCGACGGTGCAAATCCATGCGCCTCAATCTGTTCGGGCCGCAAGAGCACAGATTCGTATTCGAGAAATAACGCAGTAGTGACGAGCGGCCGAATATTGCGTTCGGCAACAAGTCGGAGAATCGCAAACGACGCGCCAGCGCTGCTTCTCAAACCGGAAGTCAGAATATTCGTGTCAAGCACAACTCGCTTCATGAGTTAACATAATACATCCCATGGGATGTATTCAATTGGTGGTGTGCTGTCCATGTGCTCATGGGATTGTGGCGAACGCGCTAACCATCCGAGAGCACACAGACGTCATGGCTTATGAGCCGGAAACCTCTCAGAATTTCGTCAGGCTAAGTCGGATAGCGTGATTTTCGAGAACCGAAGCGCAGCGGACGTTTGGGTCCGTGAGCATCGGAAGCGCAGAAAGCCGCGTCAGATACCCGCCGGAGTAGAACTATCAAAGGTCTCTCAGTCCATGCGGATGGTGACGAAGCGAAGCTCCCCCGTCTTCGACGCAAGCATCAGAAGCGCGTTCTTGCGGCCCTGCTCCTTCAGCGCGTCGATGCGGTCGAGCACGTCCTTCGGCGTTGAGACGGATTCCTGCGCGATTTCGGTGATGACCTCGCCGGCCACGACGCCGCGCTCGGCGGCGGGCGAATCCTCCGCCACTTCGGTCACGACGACGCCCGACACGTCCGGGCCGACGCTGAACTTGGCGCGCGCCTCGTCGTCAAGCTCGCCGAGCGTCATGCCGAGCGCGGCAGCGGTTGCAACCGGTCCGCTTTCTTCGTCGGCAGGCTCGCCACCCTCGGCTTCGGCGAGCTTCTCGCCTTCCTCGAGCCGGCCGAGCGTCACCTTCACGGTCTGCTCGACGCCTTTGCGCACTACGATCACGTCCACCGCCTTGCCGACCGGGCTTTCAGCCACCGCCAGCGGCAGTTCGCGCATCTCGTCGATGTCGCGTTCGTCGAATTTGATGATCACGTCGCCCACTTCGAGCACGCCGTTGTCGACGGGGCCGCCCTTGATGATGCCCGAAACCAGCGCGCCCCTGGCGATCTTCATGTCTAGGCTTTCGGCAATCTCGTCGGTGACCGGCTGGATGCGCACGCCAAGCCAGCCGCGACGCGTTTCGCCGAATTCGCGCAACTGCGCCACAACGCCCGTGGCGAGTTCCGAGGGAATCGAGAAGCCGATGCCGATCGAGCCGCCCGAAGGCGAAATGATCGCGGTGTTGATGCCGACGACCTCGCCTTGCATGTTGAACAGCGGCCCGCCGGAATTGCCGCGGTTGATCGCGGCGTCCGTCTGGATGAAATCGTCATAGGGACCGCTTTCGATGTTGCGGTTGCGCGCCGAGATGATGCCGACGGTCACGGTTCCGCCGAGGCCGAACGGATTGCCGATCGCCATAACCCAGTCGCCGATCCGCATGACATCGGAATCGCCGAACTTGACGGCCTTGAGCTTCTTCGCCGTCGGGTCGACCTTGAGCACCGCGATGTCGGTTTTGGTGTCGGTGCCGACCAGTTCGGCCTTCAGCTTGGAGCCGTCCGAAAAATTCGCCTCGATCTCGTCGGCGTCGGCGATCACGTGATTGTTGGTGATGATGATGCCCTGCTCGGCGTCGATGACGAAGCCCGAACCCAGCGACTGCACCTTCTGCCCGCCACCGCCGCCTTCCCGCTCCTTGAAGAACTCGTCGAAGAAATCCTGGAACGGCGAGCCTTCGGGAACCTGCGGCATCGGCACCGCGCCTGGACCTTCGGTGCCCTGGACGTTTTGCGAGGTGGAGATATTGACCACGGCCTCCAGCAAGCCTTCGGCAAGATCGGCGACCGAGTCCGGCCCCTGGATGGGCGAAGGCTGCGTCGGCGCGGGCGCAGGCTGCGCGGGCGAAGGTTGCGTCTGCGCAAGCGATGGGCCGGCCAATGCCCCGAGCGCCAACGCCACTAACAGCGACTTCCTTGCCGCAAACAGAGGTGAGGAAGAAAAGTTCATGCGGCGGCTCCGGGCTTGAAAGGATCGCGACGCGAAAGTTTCGCGTGTGAAAGCATGTTCGCAAGAAATACGGCGTGTTTGCGGCTTTGACTATCGCTCCACCGTAAAACCTGCGTTACCCGCGGACCAGTCGGACGATGCCGACGCCGATGGCGATCGCCGCGAGACCGGCCACCCTCAACGCCTGCTCAGGCGTTGACGGCACCTCGGTAGCAACCCTCTTGGCGAGAGTGGGAAGCCGCCATAAACCAGACCCTCGATGACAAGGATAAGTTTATGACCTGAGCCCATGGTGGCCAGAAAGTCGGACACCGGAGACCGCTTATGGGTTGGCGCCGGTGGTCGTTCCCGCATCAGGGGTTGCCGCCGGTTCGGGCGCGGGCGCTGGTTGCGCGCCGTCGTCCACTGGAGCCGAGCCGGTGGTCGTCCCCGCATCCGGAGCGGGCGTCGCAGCCGGGGCATCGTCGCCATCGGCTGGAGCCGCGCCATTG
>JBGTLX010000482.1:0-1507 GCA_041743855.1 Rhizobiaceae bacterium
CGTCGGGCGTATGACTGGGCCGACCGTAGGCGGTTTGCTCTTACATATGGGCGGCTGGACCTGGATCTTTTGGATGAATTTCATCGTCGGCTTCGCGGTGACTTTGGCGGTGGTGAAAATTTTCCGTGGCGCCGGCGCACAGCGGCCCGAGAAATTCGACATCTGGGGCTCGCTGGCCTTACTGCTTGGCTATCCGTCGCTGTTGATCGGCTTGAGCTTTGGCGCTCGTCTCGGTTGGAGTTCGTTGCCGGTGGTCGTGTGCTTTGCCGTCGCCGCGGTTGGCCTCGCGAGTTTCGTTGGCATCGAATTGCGCACTGCGATGCCGTTGGTCGATGTGGCGATTTTTCGCAATAAAATGCTGTCCGCGGCTATCATCGCGCTGATTCTTAGCCATATGCTCCACAATCCAATCGCCTTGGCGGCGCCGCTTTATTTGCAAAACGTGCTTGGCGCCAGCGCCGTAGCCGCTGGATTCCTGCTGGCGATCTTACCGCTATCGACGGCGTTGGCGGCGCCGCTGAGCGGCCGCTTGGCCGATCGCTTCGATGCCTCGTCGGTGGCGGCGGTCGGGATCGGTTTGATCGTTGCCGGCATCGCCAGCTACGCCTGCTTGGGTGTCGATGCCCATTTCGCTTCGGTCGGCGCGGTCTTGGCCTTGCTCGGCGCCGGTATCGGATTTTTTACCCCGGCCAATCAGAAGCTCGCTTTCGCTGCGGTCGCCAAGGAAGACTATGGCGTATTGGCGGCGATGCTGAGCTCCTTTGGCACCGCCGCCGGTACCATCGGCACGACCATAGCGGTGGCGCTGATGGAGATGGCAGGGGGCGACGAGCTTTGGCAATCCCAAGCGGTGTTCGCGGGCGCCCAGCAGTTTGCGTTTGCCTGGTTGGTGCCAATTGGGCTAGTAGCCATAGTGATTTCATTGCGCGCTCGAACACGCCCCGGCGAAATTACTTAAACGAGGGAAAAGGAGCAGCCATGGTAGTCGATTTTCAGCATCACTATATTCCGATCGAACTGGCGAAAAAGCGCGGACTCTATTCCGACACGGGTCGAACATTGCTGCAGGAAGGCGGACTGCCGGCGACGACCATGCACCAGCGGCTTTACGACTTGGAGTTGCAGCTCAAAGACATGGATGAGGCGGGGGTGGATCTTTCCGTGCTGTCTTGTCTGCTCGGCTGGTCGGCGCCACTCGAAGAATGCCGCTTCATCAACGACGATCTGGCCGCGATCGAGAAAAAATATCCGCGCCGCTTCGTCGGTTTGGCTCAGGCGCCAGTTCTAGAGGGGAAATCCGCCATCGCCGAGCTGCGCCGGGCGCTCGCCGACCTTGGGCTGCGCGGCATGACGATCACGTCGCAGGTGGGCGGTCTCTCCCTCGATGCGCCGCAGCTTTACGACCTGTACGAATTAGCCTGCGAACTTGATGTCCCCGTGTTCGTGCATCCGGCCCTGGTGCCGACCGGTTACGAGCATTTAAAGGATTACGACCTGCCACGGGTCT
>JBGTLX010000483.1:0-2302 GCA_041743855.1 Rhizobiaceae bacterium
CCGTCGAGCTGGTACATCGACATCAGCAACTGGCCGCGCGCCGGCGCTGTGCCGTGCAGCGGCACGATCGTGCCGGGAATGGGCCAGCCGCGCAGATCGCCGTCGCCCGAATCCCAGATCAGTCCGGTTTCGTGGACATCCTCGCCGGTGATGTCGAGGCCGAGGATGGAAATCGGCAGATGCCGGCCGCCCTCGTAAAGGCCCATCAATTCGTGGCGGCGGATGATCTTGCCGCGGCCGACGCCGTTGGCGTCGGTCAGCACGATGTCGAAGGCTTCGATGTCCGGGTGAGCGTCGAGAAACTGCTTCGCCTCGCCGGCGGTCGATCCCGATGGGGAGGTCATGTTAAAACTCTGTTCAGCCGCGCGCTTCTCTCACGCCGCGAGCCTTGCGGCAATATCGCCGAAGGCGGGCCAGCGGGCCGCTACCTTCTTCAACCCGAAATGTCGATGACGCCGCAGTCGCCGGCCTCGCTGCCGAAGACGATGCGGCGCTCCTCGTCGTCCCACATCATTGATATCACCGCGCCCTTGCCCGGCCGGCGGAGCAGCACCTCCTTCTGATCGGCGAAGCGCACGGCCATGACCATGCCGTCATCATAACCGATCGCCGCCACATCCTGCGTCGGATGGCAGGCGACGGACGTTACCATGGCGTTGCCGCGCGTGCCGAGTTCGAGCGGCGCCTTGCCCATCGGTCCGTCCTTGGCGGAAAACGGCCAGACGATGGCAGCCGTCGCGCCCGAACTCGCCAGCCACTTGCCCCTGGCGCTCCAGGACAGGCTTTTCACCTTGGCGGGATAGCCGGTCATGCGCATGTGCTTGCCGTCTGCAAGCTTCCAGCCGTGAAGCGCGTTTTCCTGCATGGTGGTGACGAGAAAATTGCCGTCTGGCGAGAAGGTGACGCCGGTATGCGCGCCGTCCCAGTGGAGTTCCACCGGCCTGCCCTCGGTCGCCGGGAAATGCAGCGTCGCGCCATTGTAGCGGGCTGTGGCAAAACGCATGCCCTTGGGCGCGAAGGCAAGCCCCTCGACCGAACGCGGATGGATGAATTCCTTGGTTCGGCCGTCGGCAAAGCGCACGAAGGCCGTCTTGCCGGTGGCGTAGGCGACCGCGCCTTGCGGACCTGCGGCGACGCTGGTGATCCATTTCCTGCCGGCTTCAGCGAGAAGGTGGGCCGTTTCGCCAGCGCTGGAAAAGACTTTTCCGTCCTCGCCGCCGCTGATCAGCCGGGTTTTTTGCCCGTCGAGCGTGGCGCACAAAAGACCGTCATGGACGGCCGCCCATTTGTGGCCGTGGTCGAGCCGGTGGACGGTCCCGTCGGCCAGCGCGAAATGCGGGATGTTGTCGAGGAAGACGGCCGCGATGCAATGGCCGGCAAGATCGAGAGGCGCGACTGTGGGCATGCGATATTCAGGCCTGGCACGCGTCGAAACTGCGTTTTAGCCGCCCGGCGTCGAGTTCGCGGCCGATGAAGACGAGCCGGCTCTGATGCTCCTCGCCGTCCTTCCAGGCGCGCTGGTGATCGCCCTCGACGATCATGTGAACACCTTGGATGACGTATCGGTCGGCATCGCCCTTGAAGGCGATGATGCCCTTCAGCCGCAGGATGTTGGGGCCTTCCATCTGGGTGATCTTCTCGATCCAGGGCAGAAACTTTTTCCGGTCCATCTCGCCGCCGCGCAGCGACACGGATTGAACCGTTACATCGTGAATGGGCGATGCCGCGCCATGGTCCTGGTGGCGCCCGTCATGGTCATGGTGATCGTGGCCATAACGGTCGTGATCATGATGGTCGTGATCATGGTGGTCGTGCTCGTGGCCGTAGTCGCCGTCGAGAAAATGCGGGTCGTTGTCGAGTGCGCGCTTCAGGTCGAACGCGCCGCGGTCGAGCACTTCCGAGAGAGCGACGCTTGCCCGGGTGGTGCGGTGGATTTTCGCCGAAGGGTTGATGGCGCGGACCGCCGCCTCGACGTCGCGCAACTCGTCCGGCGTCACCAGATCGGTCTTGTTCAAAACGACGACATCGGCGAAGGCGATCTGGTCCTCGGCCTCCCGCGAATCCTTCAAGCGCAACGGCAAATGTTTGGCGTCGACCAGCGCCACCACAGCGTCCAGCCTGGTCTTGGAACGCACATCGTCGTCCATGAAGAAGGTCTGCGCGACCGGCACGGGGTCGGCCAATCCCGTCGTTTCGACAATGATCGCGTCGAAGCGGCCGGGGCGCTTCATCAGACCTTCGATCACGCGGATCATGTCGCCGCGCACCGTGCAGCAGACGCAGCCATTGTTCATCTCGTAGA
>JBGTLX010000484.1:0-4390 GCA_041743855.1 Rhizobiaceae bacterium
GAAGACGCGCAGCGAGACATCGTCGCCTTCCGCGGCGTTGGTGCTCTCGACCTTGCCGAGCCGCACCGACACGCTGGTCGAGCGGCTGCGCACGGCAACCGCGTCCGCTGCATCCGCGCCAGCCTTCTTGGCGGCCTCCACCAAGGCGGAAACCTGATCGGTCAGTTTCGAAGCGTCGAGCGCGTCATTCATGAAGTCGAACCCGATTATTTCGGCGCGCCCGATGGCGGCCGTCTGGTGCACCATCTATTGTTCCGGTCCCGCTTGTGCAATGGGTCGACATGCGAGTTGACGGGCGTGCCGGGGCCTAGCCCTTCGCCAGCAAAGCCCTTGCCGCCACGGCTTTGTCCACCGCCCGCTTCAACTCGTCCTTGATCGATACGCTGTCGTTCATCAGCCTGTCGATCTTGAGGAAATCGAGCACCCTGAAGCCCGAAACAGACGGGCGCAGCAGGATGTCGGGCTGACACTGCATCAGCTTGCTGGCGATAATCGACTGCATCATCAACTGGCTCGCGCCGAACATCAGGTCGATGGAATTGGGCCGGCGCTTGCGGTCGTTTTCGCTGGGCGCGCCGACGACATCGATGGCGATGACGATGTCGCCTTGCCCCTGCAACAGGTCGAACGGCACGGGATTGTAGATGCCGCCATCGATCAGCAGCCTGCCGCCGCGCAGAACCGGGCAGAAAACCGCGGGGATCGCGGCGGATGCCGCCAGCGCCGAGAACAACTCGCCATCCTCGAACACAGCCAGTTCGTGGCCGAAGAAATCGGTCGCGGTCACCTTCAGCGGAATTTTGAGTTCAGCGAAGGTCGCAGGAACCGCTTCCGGCAGGAATGCCCCCAAAATGCGCTCGGCGTTAAACTGGGTGACGCGCAGGCCACCGCGCATCATTTCGCCGAGCGTTCCCGGACGCGCGCGCCACATGCGTTTTGTCACCTCGGCGCGGCGGCCGAGAATCGAGCGCGCATGGTCGTGGATTTCGGCTCCGCTCATGCCTGCCGCCATGCCGGCGCCCATGATGGCCCCGATCGACGATCCCGCGATCGCGACCGGCCTTATGCCAAGTTCGTCAAGCGCCTCAATGACGTGGATGTGCGCCAGCCCACGCGCCCCGCCGCCGCCAAAGGCAACCGCGAAGGTGGGCTCACCTTTCCCTTTTATGCGCCCGACGACGTTCAACCTTTGCTGCCTTCCTCGGCTGGCGGCGGCGGTCCGACGACCATGATGGCGGGTTCCGCCGACAGCAGCTTTTTCGCAGCCGCCTTGACCTGATCGAGCGTCACGGCGTTTATCAGCGCCGCACGGCTCTGCACGTAGTCTATGCCGAGATCATCCTCCTGCAACGAGACCAGTGTGCCCGCGATGGCGCTGGATGAATCCAGGTTGTTGATCGGATAGGCGCCGATCACGAATTTCTTGACCGCCGCAAGCTCGGTCTCGGTCGGGCCGTCGGCCGCCATGCCGGCCACCACCTCGCGGATGACGCCAAGCGTCTCGGCGGCGCGGTCCGAGCGGGTCGCGGTGCCGATGATCAGTCCCGAGGCATATTCCTGCGTCACCAGCGACGATCCGACGCTGTAGGCCAGACCGCGCTGCTCGCGCACCTCGTCGAACAGCCGAGAACCGAAGGTTCCACCGCCCAGGATCTCGTTCATCAGATAGGCCGCGAAAAAGTCCGGCGCATCGCGCGCCACACCCGGATAGGCGAGTTGCAGCGAGGTTTGCGGCTGGTCGTAGTCGACCCTGAGAGCTTGTCCCAGTTTCCAGTCCGATTGCGCTACCGGAGCGAGCGACGGCTCTTCCGGCAAATCGGAAAACAGATGGTCGAGCACGCGCTTGGTTTCGGCCGCGTCGATCGCGCCGACCATCGCCACTTTAAGATTGGCGCGCGCGAAGATCGCCTTGTGAAAGGCGCGCAAATCGTCAGGAGAGATCGCGGACAGACTCTTTTCCGTGCCCTCCTCCGGGCGCGCGTAAGGGTGGTCGCCATGCAGTGCTTCGCTCCACTTCGTCTCCGCGGCAGTGTCGGGATCGCGTGCCGAAGCCACTATGCCGGACACGATCTGGGCGCGAATGCGGTCAATCGGTCCCTGGTCGAAGCGCGGTTGCCCTATCGCCATCCGCAACAGCCCGAAAGCCTCGTCCTTCTGGTCGGCAAGCATCCGCATCGAGCCATAGATCGAATCCTGACCCGCCCCGAAACGCATTTCCGCGCCGGCATCGTCGAGGCGGATCTGGAAGGCGTCGCTGTCCAGCGCGCCCGCGCCCTCGTCGAACAGGCCGCTCATCAGTTGCGCCAGCCCTTCCTTGCCGTCTGGGTCCTGCGTGCTGCCGCCTTCGAAAGAGAAGCGGATGGTGATGATAGGAACGGAATAGTCCTCGACCAGCCAGGCCGTCACGCCGCTTTCGCCCTTGACCTCCTGAATCGAAACTTCGGCGCGGGCCGAAAGAGCGCCGGCGAAATTTGCCGCCAGCAGCGTGAGGACTAGGACGAATACGGAAAACCGATTAGCTTGAATAGGTTGAGTAAAAATCTTAAGGCTGTGCATTGGGTTCCTGCTTCTGCCCCTGTTCGTCAGGCATGAGATAACCCGTGACGGAACGCTTCCGGTCGAGATATTTGGCGGCTGCCGCCTTGACCTGTTCGGCGGTCACCGCGCGCACCCTGTCCGGCCACTTCTCGACATCCTGCACCGTGCCGCCGGTCGTCAGCGTCGCGCCATAGATGTTGGCCATGCTGGACTGGTTGTCGCGGGCGAAAATCATGCTGCGCAAGAAACGGTTTTTGGCGCTGTCGAGTTCCTTGGTCGTGACGCCGTCCTTCACGATCCGGGCGATTTCGCCGTCGATGGCCGCTTCGACAGCCTCCATCGTGCCCGCGCCGCGCGGCGCGCCGAAGACTGAAAAACTCGACTGGTCCAATTTCGTGCCTTCGTAATACGCGCCCGCGGAAGATGCGATGCCGGTCCTGACGACCAGTTCCTGATAGATGCGGCTGCGAATGCCGCCGCCCAGTATTTCCGACAGCAGGTCGAGCGCTTCCGCTTCACCGTCGGAAGCGCCATTGTAGGACGGGGCCAGCCAGGTTTTCGAGAAGCTCGGAACGGAGACGCGCGGATCGGTCATCGAAACGGTGCGTCTGGTGTTCTGTTCGGGTTCCGCCGGCCGAATGCGCGGCGGCAAATCGGGGCCGCGCTCCACCTTGCCATAGGTCTGTTCGGCCAGCGCCCGTACGTCTCCCGCATCGACATCGCCGGCGACGATGAGGACGGCGTTGTTCGGCGCATAATAATTGTCGTAGAAGGCGACCGCGTCGGTCCGGTTCAGCTTTTCCATCTCGTGCATCCAGCCGATCACCGGAATCCGATAGGGATGGTTCTGGTAGAGTGTGGCGTCGATTTCTTCGCCGAGCAGCGCCTCCGGGCTGTTTTCGATGCGCGACCGGCGCTCCTCCAGGATGACATCGCGTTCCGGCCCGATCACCGCATCCGTCAGGATCAGATTGCGCATGCGGTCGGCCTCGAAAACCATCATGGTTTCCAGCGCCTCCGGGGTCACGGTTTGGTGGTAGGCGGTGTAGTCGGAACTGGTGAAGGCGTTATCGCTGCCGCCGATTTCGGCCACCCGCCGGCCGAACTCGCCCGCTTCATGGTTTGCCGTTCCCTTGAACATCAGATGCTCGAAGAAATGCGCGATGCCCGACTTGCCGGGCGGCTCGTCGGCGCTGCCGATCTTGTACCAGACCATATGCGTGACGATGGGAGCGCGCCTGTCGGGAATGACGACGACCTCCATGCCGTTACCGAGCAGGAAGTTCGACACTTCATTCTGCGGAGGCGTCTTTTCAGCCGGCGTCACGGCGTATGCCGGAGCGGTAACGACAATCAGCGCCGCGACTGCCCAGTTGCAGCTCCGTCCTGTTTTGGAAATCATTCATACTCCCGTGCGACGAACCAGTTCAGAGGACGCCTTATACCCCTTGCCAAGCCGCGATAAGTTAATTGTTGGTCATCTGGACCGGCAAAGAGGCTGAACGAAGGTCTGTTGAGGTGTGCTGAGGGATGTTGAGATTCACCTCAGGGCGAGTCGGAGTCGAAGACGGGCGCGTAGCGACCAATCTGGGCTGGTTGCGAGACCCGGAGCGGAGTGTACGTTTGGGTAGATGAGCACCGGCAAGCGCAGAAAACTGCCATTTGCAGGCCGCCATCAGGTGAATATCAACATCCCTCTACGAAGCGGATGATGGTATCGCCATAGCCGCGCTCGTCGATCACTTTGAAGTGTTCGCCCGGATTGAAGGCCGCGGCTGCCGCCTCCTCGACGACGCACAGGGTGCCGGGCCTCAGCCAGCCGCCGGCGCGCGCCGAGGCAAGGGCGGCCTCC
>JBGTLX010000485.1:0-2033 GCA_041743855.1 Rhizobiaceae bacterium
ATCAACACCGAGCGCATCGTCCGCCGGCAGGTGCGCGATCCCTTTGATGATTTTGCCGCGCAATTTTTCGGGGTCTATCGCAACCGCCCGCGCGAGATTCGCCAGACCCAGCAGAGTCTTGGCTCCGGATTCCTCGTCGACCCGGGCGGCTACATCGTGACGAACGAGCACGTGGTCGAGCGCGCGGCCGATCTCAGGATCGAGGTCATCACGAACGACAACAAAAGTTTCAAGGGCCGCTACATCACGGGCGATCCCAAGAAAGACCTCGCCCTGATCAAGATCGACAGCGACAAGCCGCTCCCGTTTGTGAATCTGCACGACCTCTCGCCCAATTTGTTAGGCCAGACCGTCCTCGTAGTCGGGAATGCGCTCGGTTACGGGAGCTCGATCAGCCGCGGCATCCTGAGCGGGGTGAAACGCGAGATCTCGATCAACAACAACGATTACCACGACCTCCTCCAGACCGATGCCGCGATCAATCCCGGCAACAGCGGCGGGCCCCTCGTCGATCTCTCCGGCCGGCTCGTCGGGATCAGCTCGGCCAAAATGGCTTTCACCCCGCAGGGCGTGCCGACGCAGGGCCTCGGTTTCGCCATCCCCGCTGAGATCGTTAGGCAAAGTGTCGAGGCGTTCAAGAAGATCGCCGACAAGCAACCGGCGCCGAAACCGGGCGCGACCGAGGAGCAGACCGGCTCGACCAACGCGGAACGCCTGTTCGGCTTGCAGCTCCAGGATTTGACCGACGACCTCGCGGGCGCGCTCGGTTTGGCGCGGGGCAAAGGCGTCCTCATCAGCGCGGTCGAGCCCGACAGCCCGGCCGATCGCGCGGGGTTCGAACGCGGGCTGCTCATCTTTCGGCTCGGGAAGTTCGACGTCAATTCGGTCAAGGACGTCGAGAAACTGCTCGCGCAGGCCGATAGCGGGTCGAGTGTGGACTTCGCGGTCGGCCTCGTTGGGCGGAACGGTCGCGGCCGTCGTGTCGAGACGGTCAATCTCGAAGCGCGCTGAATTTTTTCGGAAAATTTGCCAACGCTTCGGGCTCGTCGTTGTCAGTAAAAACTCATCGCAGCATGATCAAAGTCGAAAATCTCACCAAGCGCTACGCCGGCCAGACCGCGATCGACAATCTCACTTTCGAGGTCGGCAAAGGCGAGATCATGGGCTTCCTCGGGCCGAACGGCGCGGGCAAAAGCACCACCATGCGCATCCTTTCCAGCTTCATGCCGCCTACTTCCGGCCGCGCCTCGGTCGCCGGGTTCGATATTTTCGAGCAGTCGCTCCAGGCTCGTTCGCATCTCGGTTATATGCCGGAAAACGTGCCGCTCTATAACGACATGCGCGTGACCGAGTACCTCGATTATCGGGCCGCGCTCAAGGGCGTGCCGCATCGCCGGATCAGCGAGCGCGTCGGCGACGTAAAGGAGCTTTGCGGATTAAAAGAAGTCGAAAAGAAATTGATCGGCGCGCTTTCCAAAGGCTACCGGCAACGCGTCGGCCTCGCCGACGCCCTCGTGCACGAGCCCGATCTCCTCATTCTCGACGAGCCGACTAGTGGTCTCGATCCGAACCAGATCCGCCAGGTGCGCGAGCTGATCAAAAACCTCGGCCGCCAGCACACCATCCTGCTTTCGACCCACATCCTGCCGGAAGTGGAGATGACCTGCAGCCGCATCATCATCATCAACCAGGGCAAGATCGAGGCCTGCGACACGCCGGAGAATCTTTTGAACCAGATGCGGACCGCGACCGGCGTGGTGCTGGAAGCGAAAACCGGGAACGACAACGGAATCGAGGAGCTGAAGAAGATCGCCGGGGTCAAGGATGTCAGCCTAACGACCGACGAAGACTGGCAGATCTTTTCCCTCCGGGCCGAAGCCGGCGCCGATGTGCGCCCGGAAGTTTTCCGGCTCGCCAGCCAGCGGCATTGGGCGGTGCGGGAGCTGACCCAGCGCCGGGCCACCCTCGAGGATGTCTTCGTCGAGATCACGCACGCGGACGAAGTCTGAGCCCATGAGAAAGTTTTTCACCCT
>JBGTLX010000486.1:0-2121 GCA_041743855.1 Rhizobiaceae bacterium
CAGGCCTTCAGCCCCTTCTGGGCGGCGCTATGCTTCGGCGTCGGCGCCGGGGCCATCGCCCAGGTGGTGATCGAGGTCTTGGCGCTGATCTCGCGGCGCAGCGGCAGTGCCGCATTGCTTCAGCCGGCGAGCGTCGGCGGCTTCGTCGCCGGCCTCGCCATCATGTATGCAACCGCACTGCTGGTGTAATGCTAAGGAGCGAGCGGCAGGCAGTCGAGGCCCTTGGCGGTCAACACTTTACAGGCCTCGCGGGCGTGGCCCTCGGTGAAGCCGGAAAAGCGCGCCCTGTAAATCATGGCCTTGCCGCTTTGCGCCGCCATGGTGAAGCCGGGCTTGTTCGACAGCAACGCGATGCCGCTCTCCCTGGCTTCGGCGAGCCGGCTGTGGGCCCCTTCCTGGGAGGGAAAGGCGCCGATCTGGATGGTCCAGCCGGATTTCACCAGCACCGTCTCCTGCCTGCCCGCCGCCAGGGGCGCGGCAGCAGCAGCTATCACGGCGGCCTTGCTGGGTTCGCCCGCTTCCGAGCCTCGCAGTTCCTCCCCGAAGCTTGCGATGGTCGCCGCCAGCGACACATTGGCCGCGCCGTCCAGCGGATCAGGATCGATCTCTCCGGCCTCCTCGGACCCCTCGCCGGCGAGCGCCACAGTCTGGAAGGGAGCCACATTTTCGGGCTTGCCGACCATGGGCTTGATGCGCGGCATCGGCGGCGGCAGGCTCGCCAGTTTGAGCTTTGCCGCATCGCCTTCCGGCGGGTCGCCGGCATAGGCAGCGATCGCGTCCGACTTCGTCAGCTTGGCCGAGCGGAACATGTCCTCGATGAGGCTTGCCATATACTGGTTGCGGGATGCCGCCGTCCTGCCGCCCATCACCACCGCGACAATGCGCTTGTCGTCGCGCTCGACCGAAGCGCAGAGATTGAAGCCCGAGGCGCGAATATAGCCCGTCTTGATCCCGTCCATGCCGCCCACCTTGCCGAGCAGGCCGTTGTGATTGCGGTAGGCCCGGCCGCCATAGGTATAGGAGCGCAGCGAGAACGCCTTGTACATGTCGGGAAAATCGCGCTGGATGCGCAACCCCAGCGTGGCCATGTCGCGGGCCGTGGTGACCTGCTTGGGGTGCGGCAGCCCGGAAGCGTTGTGGAACGTCGAGCGCGTCATGCCGAGTTGGCGCGCCTTGCGGGTCATGCGTTCGGCAAAAGCCGGGACGCTGCCCGACAAGGCCTCGCCGACGACGGCAGCGACGTCATTCGCCGACTTGGTGACCAGCACCTTGATGGCGTCCTCGGCGCGTATCGACTGGCCGCGCTTCAGTCCGATGTTGGAGGGAGGCTGACCGGCGGCATGTGCCGACACCGGAAACTTCGTGTCGAGGGTGACGCGCCCCGCCTTCAGGTCCTCGAACAGAAGATAGAGAGTCATGATCTTGGTCAGGGAAGCCGGGAAGCGGGCCTCATCGGCGTTGCGGGCAAACACCACCTTGCCGCTCCCGGCATCGACGACGACAGCGGCAAACCGGGGATTGGCAGCCGCCGGCGCCGCAACCTGGACCGCCAGCATCATCGCCACCAGAAGACCCAGCGCCGCGTGCCCCGCTTGTCGCAGTGCCCCAGCGGAGTTTCGCTCCGAACGCCATCCCTGCATCCCCGATCCCCTCAAAACCCGCGGCCCTTGAAAATCCGGCCGGACGACTCACATCGGCTCAATCTCGCACGGGTACGCCGCAATCGCAAAGCGCCCTGCCACCGCATTCTGGCCCCGTATGGATAATGAAGCGGTAAATCTTGGCGGCAATTCGACAAAAGGAAAATTATGGTGCACTGCACAAAAATGCTTGACGGATTATTGTGCAGTGCATATATCTAAGGACGAAGCGGGATGCTTCCCCCAACCACGCCCCATGACGAAGGAGAACATCATGATCAAGTTTGACGAGTTCCAGTCCATCAACCAGGTCGGCATCGAGGCCTTCATCGCCAGTGCTACGGCCTGGACCAAGGGCATGCAGGCGATGGCCATCGAGTCCGCCGATTTCTCGCGCAAGGCTTTCGAGAAGAATGCCCAGGCGTTCGAGAAGGTGCTCGGCGCGAAGTCTTTCGAGAAGGCCGTGGAAGCCCAGCAGGGC
>JBGTLX010000487.1:0-7619 GCA_041743855.1 Rhizobiaceae bacterium
TTGCCGCAGCCCGACGGTCCGATGAAGGAGACGAACTCGCCCTTGCCGATCGTCAGGTCGATGTTCGACAGAGCCGTGACCGGCCCGTCATCGGTCTGAAAGGTGAGGCCGAGGTTTTTGGCCTCGACCACGGTCTGGCTGGCTGACTGCAAGCTGGCTCCTGCTCCGAACGCCGGATGAATCGTCATCTCCTCTATCAAACACCCGTCGCAGGAACGCCAGTCCGCACCACCTTGCGCGGCGCGGTTATTTCCTTCCAGGTCGACAGCGCGCGATTGACCGCCGCATTCGGCTCGCGGGCGATGAACTCGCCATGGCCGGGCCGGGCCATGATTTCGGATTCCTGAATGGCCAGTTCGCCGCGCGAGAAGACGAAGCGCGGCAACCCCGTCACCTCGAAACCCTCGAAGACGTTGTAGTCGATAGCCGACTGCTGCTTGGCTGCGGTGATCGTCTTCTTGCGCTTCGGGTCCCAGACGACGATATCCGCGTCGACGCCTTCGACGATGGCACCTTTCTTCGGATACATGTTCAGGATCTTGGCGATGTTGGTGGAGGTGACCGCGACGAATTCGTTCATAGTCAGCCTGCCGGTGGCGACGCCGCGCGTCCACAGCACCGACAGCCGGTCCTCGAGTCCGCCCGTGCCATTCGGGATTTTGGTAAAATCGCCGATGCCGGAGCGCTTCTGCTTCGTCGTGAAGGCGCAGTGGTCCGTCGCCACGACCTGAAGCGAACCCGCCTGAAGCCCGGCCCACAGACTGTCCTGATGCAACTTGTTGCGGAAAGGCGGGCTCATCACGCGGCGCGCGGCATGATCCCAGTCGGGATTGGCATATTCGCTCTCGTCGAGCGTCAGATGCTGCACCAACGGCTCGCCGAAAACGCGCATGCCCTTCTGGCGCGCCCGGCGGATCGCTTCATGCGCCTGCTCGCAGGAGACGTGCACGACGTAGAGCGGGCTGCCGGCCATGTCCGCGATCATGATGGCGCGGTTGGTCGCCTCTCCCTCCACCTCCGGCGGGCGTGAATAGGCATGCGCCTCGGGGCCGTCATTGCCCTTGGCCATGAGCTTCTGCTGCAATTGCGCGAACACGTCGCCATTCTCGGCATGGACCAGCGGCAGAGCGCCTAGGGCCGCGCAGCGCTGGAACGACGAATACATCTCGTCGTCGTCGACCATCAGCGCGCCCTTGTAGGCCATGAAATGCTTGAACGAGGTGATGCCCTTATCCACCACCGTCGCCATCTCGTTGAACACCTGCTCGCCCCACCAGGTGATCGCCATGTGGAAGGAATAATCGCAGGACGCCTTCGACGTCTTGTTGTCCCACATCTGCAGCGCTTCAAGCAGCGATTGCTGCGGCGACGGCAGGCAGAAATCCACGACCATCGTGGTGCCGCCCGAGAGCGCGGCGCGCGTGCCGCTCTCGAAATCGTCGGCCGAATAGGTGTCCATGAACGGCATTTCGAGATGGGTATGCGGGTCGATCCCGCCCGGCATCACATAGCAGCCCGTCGCGTCGAACTCATGGTCGCCGTGCAGATCCGGCCCGATGCCGATGATCTTGCCGTGCTTGAAAAGCAAGTCGGCCTTCCAACTGCGGTCGGCCGTGACGATCGTGCCGTTCTTGATGACTTTGGACATTTTGTTCCCCTGTTCTTTTCGCGCTTCTTTCGAGCAGCGTTAGAATCTTCGGACCGTTATTCAGATCATTCGACAATCACCGCAGTCTCCACAACGGCATGGAACAGTACGTCGCAGCCGGCGGAGGCCCATTCTGGGAAAATCTCCTCGGCTTCATTGTGCGACAGCCCGTCGACACAGGGACACATGACCATCGCGGTGGGCGCGACGCGGTTGACCCAGCAGGCGTCGTGGCCGGCGCCGGACACGATGTTGCGATGCGAATAGCCGAGCCGGTCCGCCGCGTCGCGGATCGCCTTGACGCAGCCCTCGTCGAAAGTCACCGGGTCGAAGTGGCCGACCTGCTCGATCTCGAAGGAAATATCGAGCGCTTCGCAGATCGTCTCGATGCCCTCGCGAACGCGCGAATCCATGGCGTCGAGGACTTCTTTTTCGGGCGAGCGGATATCGACGGTGAAGACCGTCCTGCCCGCAATGATGTTGCGCGAATTCGGATGGACTTCCATGTGCCCAACCGCGCCGACCGCGTCGGGCTGGTAGTCCATGGCGACCTCGTGGACGAGTTCGATCACCCGCGCCATGCCCAGTCCGGCATTGCGGCGCTTGGGCATCGGCGTCGAGCCGGTATGCGCCTCCTTGCCGGTCAGCCGCACCTCGAGCCATTTCAAACCTTGGCCGTGCGTGACGACGCCGATGTCGATGTCTTCGTCCTCGAGGATCGGCCCCTGCTCGATGTGCAGCTCGAAAAAGGCGTGCATCTTGCGCTGGCCGACCTCCTCTTCGCCCTTCCAGCCGATGCGCGCAAGTTCATCGCCGAAGCGCTTGCCCGCCTTGTCCTTGCGGTCGTAGGCATAGTCCTGGGTGTGCACGCCTGCAAAGACGCCCGAGGCCAGCATGGCCGGCGCAAAACGCGCGCCCTCTTCGTTCGTCCAGTTGGCTACGACGATCGGATGTTTTGTCTTGATGCCGAGGTCGTTGAGCGAGCGGATAATTTCCAGCCCACCCAGAACGCCCAGCACGCCGTCGAACTTGCCGCCGGTCGGCTGGGTGTCGAGATGGCTGCCGACATAGACCGGCAACGCATCCGGATCGGTCCCCTCGCGCCGCGCAAACATCGTGCCCATCTGGTCGACGCCCGTTTCCAGGCCGGCCGCATCGCACCATTTGCGGAACAGATGCCGGCCCTCTCCATCCTCGTCGGTCAGGGTCTGGCGATTGTTGCCGCCAGCGACGCCGGGGCCGATCTTCGCCATCTCCATGATCGAATCCCACAAACGGTCTGAATTGATTCGCAGATTTTCGCCTGGAGCGGTCATTTTTTGCCCCTATAACCCGGACAAAGCTTTGACGACCGCTTCGGTGACTGCGTCTCTCTTGACGTGCGGACCAGCGTCCACCCATCGACGATAGTGATTCTCTGAGATGCGCGATGGGTGCTGAGCGAACACCCAGGTAACTCCTGCGGCGGTGGCCGTAACATCTCCTATCTGCTTGAAGGTATCAGCATGCAGTGTTTTTAGGTGCCGCATCACTCCCTTCACATAACGGGGAGTTAAACCTAAGAAAATCACCAAGCGAAGCCGTGGATTCAATTGCGTCAGCCAGCGTCTGGCACAATTGCCAATCCATCGATCAAACATTCGGTCAGACATACCCGTCGTAACTGGTGATCCAGAAGTCTTTCCGGATGGATCCGAAAGAGAGCACCGCAAAAGAGAAGCAAACCCCAGTTCCGTCTCCTTTTCAGTGAATGCGTTCTCAAACACGCGTCCACTAAGATTGATAGAAACCGCTTTGAGGATTAGCTCCAAGCGGTCTCGTATTCCACTGAACGCTACCTTATCAAACCCGGCCTTCGCGTACGTCTGGACTTGAGTGTTACCCTTTGATTGGCCCAAGATAAGTATTCTCGGGTCAGCAGCACCCCAGTATCCGGGGTCATTGACCAACCGCCGGCCGTTTACATTCAGACTCCTGCCGCTACAGCCATCGAAACAGACGCGGCAGTTCTGTTCACCATGTATCGCAAGCATCTGCATTTTGTCTAATCCACCGTCTTCAGCACTTTGCGCACATGGTCGATCAGCTCGTCGATTTGCCCCTTCGAGATGATCAGCGGCGGCGACAACGCGATGATGTCGCCGGTCGTGCGGATCAGCGCGCCGTTCTCGAACGCTTTCACGAAAGCCGAGAAGGCGCGTTTCGTCGGACTGCCGGCGATAGGCTGCAATTCGACCGCACCGATCAGGCCGATGTTGCGGATATCGATGACATGCGGCTCGCCCTTCAGCGAGTGCAGTGCGTCTTCCCAGTATGGCGCGAGTTCGGCGCCACGCGTCAGCAGCCCCTCTTCCTTGTAGGTATCGAGCGTGCCGAGGCCGGCGGCCGCGGCCATCGGATTGCCCGAATAGGTGTAGCCGTGGAAGAACTCGATCAGGTGCTCCGGCCCGGTCATGAACGCATCGTGGATCTCACTGGTGACGAACACCGCGCCCATCGGGATGACGCCGTTGGTGATGCCCTTGGCGGTGATCATGATGTCGGGCGTCACGCCGAAATAGTCGGCCGCGAACGGCGTGCCGAGCCGCCCGAATCCGGTGATGACCTCATCGAAGATCAGCAGGATGCCGTGCTTGGTGCAGATCTCGCGCAGCTTCTGCAGATAGCCCTTTGGCGGGATGAGGACCCCGGTCGAGCCCGCCACTGGTTCCACGATGACGGCCGCGATCGTCGACGCATCGTGCAGCGTGACGATCCGCTCCAACTCGTTGGCCAGCTCCGCGCCATGCTCCGGTTCGCCGCGCGTAAATGCGTTCTTCTCCAGGAGATGCGTGTGCGGCATGTGATCGACGCCTGTCAGCAACGTGCCGAACATCTTGCGGTTGGTGACGATGCCGCCGACCGAAATGCCGCCGAAATTGACGCCGTGATAGCCACGCTCGCGGCCGATCAGGCGCGAGCGTGAGCCCTCGCCCTTCACGCGCTGGTAGGCGAGCGCGACCTTAAGGGCCGTTTCGACCGACTCCGAACCTGAATTCGTGTAAAGCACATGATTGAGGCCGTCAGGCGCGATATCCACCAGCCGGTTGGCGAGTTGGAATGCGCTCGGGTGACCCATCTGGAAGGCTGGCGCATAGTCGAGTTCGGCCGCCTGTTGCTGGATGGCCTCGACGATTTTCGGCCGGCAATGGCCGGCGTTGACGCACCACAGCCCGGCGGTGCCGTCGAGCACCTGACGGCCGTCGCTTGTCGTATAATGCATGTCTTTGGCCGCGACCATCATGCGCGGCGCCTTCTTGAACTGCCGGTTCGAGGTGAACGGCATCCAGAATGCGCTGAGATCGTTCGGCGTCACATTGAGCCGGTTGGACATGACCAAGCTTCCTTTTCAGTGGCAGTTTCGATGCGGCCAACGCTTGGTCTTCGCCGCACTTCCGTGCTAGGCAAATTTTGACCGGATGGACAAACGTTATCACCGCCAGAGGGGCGGTCAAGGGGATTACTAGCGCAATGACGCGGCGGATTAGCCCTCCACAGCCCGGCAGAAACTGGTCCAGCGGATTGGGCCACAGGAGCGCCCGACCAGTCCCCGCATTGGCGTCGTCCTCTTAAGGGAAGGTTCGTTGCCACGGCGCACGCGCATCCAGACCGAAAAGCGCGAGCTTATCCTCGAAGCCGCGCTTGAAGTCTTCTCCACGCACGGCTTTCGTGGCTCCACCATCGACCAGATCGCCGAGGCCGCAGGGATGTCGAAGCCCAACCTGCTTTATTATTTTCGCCGCAAAGAAGACATTCACGAGCAACTTATGCAACGCCTGCTCCAGACCTGGCTGGCGCCGCTGCGGGAACTCGACGACATCGGCGATCCGCTGACCGAATTGCGCAGCTACATCAGACGCAAGCTCGAAATGGCCCGCGATTTCCCGCGCGAGAGCCGGCTCTTCGCCAACGAGATACTGCAAGGCGCGCCGCGCATCATGTCGATGCTGGAAGGCGAGCTCAAAAGCCTGGTTGATGAAAAGGCAGGCATCATCCAAGGCTGGATGCGGTCCGGAAAGATTGCCAGGACCGATCCCTGGCACCTGATCTTCTCGATCTGGGCAACCACGCAGCATTACGCCGATTTCGACGTGCAGGTGCGCGCCGTGCTCGGTCCAGACCGCGGCGGCGAGGGCCGCTTCGAGGACGCCGCGCGGTTTCTCGAGCAGCTTTTCGTGGACGGGCTGAAGCCAAAGCATTGAGTCGAGAAGCCGTTCAGGGCGCGGCGGCGATGATCGGCGGATGCCTCACATCAACCAGCATCTGAAATTCGCGAAGCATACCACCAGGCCGAGGGGTGGGGATAAACTCGCTTTGGAACGACTGCTCCTGGATGGGACCGGCACCGCGAGAGCGTTCATGGCTTGTCGTCCACTCCTTCATGCCGCGAGCCGCACCGGCAGTCTGGCCATCGCCCGGATGCCAAGCCGCCGGCGCCAGATGATTGCCGTCGGGTCCACTCCAAGGCGGATTTGAGGAAAGCGGGCGAAAAGACGCTCGAAGGCTATCGCCGCTTCCGCGCGGGCGAGTTGAAAGCCCAGACAGAAGTGAACGCCGGTGCCGAAGGAAAGGTGCGGGTTGGGATGACGCCCGATATCGAAGCGATGCGGCTCGTCGAATTTCGCCGGATCGCAATTGGCCGCGGACAGGAAGGCTGCGAACATGTCGCCACTCCGGAACTGGCGACCCTGCCATTCCAGGTCGCGCACGGCAAAGCGCGGCTTGGTCATCTGCACAGGCGAAACGTGGCGCAGGCACTCCTCGACGCAGCTCGGCATAAGCCCAGGATCCACCTGCAACCGCTGCCTCTCCTTGTCATGCGATAAAAGTGTGAGCAGGCCGCCGGAAATCAGGTGAGTGGTCGTCTCCTGACCCGCCCCGAACAGCAGGAATATCATCGAGACGAGTTCGTCCTCGCTGAGCCTGCGCCCGTCGATCTCGGCCTCGCTCAGCGCCGCGACAAGCCCGTCGGGAAGTGCGCCGCCGCCCGGTCGCGCCGTGCGCCGGAGATAACTGACGACGCTGATCACCCCGGGGATGGCCCTGACAACCGCCCAGATATTGGCCGTGTCGGCCAGTCCGCCGAGCCAGTTCTTGAAACGCTCATGGTCCTTTTCCGGCAGGCCCAGCAAGGCGCAGATTACCGAAAGTGGCAGGTCGCGGCAGAACTCGGCCATCAGGTCGGTTTCCGCCTTGCCGTCGAGCCGGTCGAGCAGGCGGTCTGCGACATCAGCGATCATCGGCTTCATCGCCGCAATCGTCCGCCGTTGAAAAGCCTGGTCAACTAGGCCGCGCAGCCGGCGGTGCTCGGGATCATCCTGGCCTAGCATGTTGAGCGCCAGCAAGCCGATCGTACGCGGCAGGACTTTGAGGATGCGCGCCTGGGTCTTGCTTCCGGCATTGCCGGGATCGCGCACGAAATTGGCGTGGTCCTTGAGCAGCGCCCCGCAGGCCTCGTGCGTCACCGCCAACCAGGTACGCCCGACGATCGGCAGCTTGATATGGACGATCGGGCCTTCGGTCCGCATCCGGTCAAATTCGGGAAACGGATTGGCATGAAATCTCGGCGACAGGATGTCGTAGTCTTGCGTCTCCTTCATGCGTGCCTTCCGCGCCGCCCGACCAAGGCCGGATACCCTACTCAGCGGCCACTTTGGCGGCCGACGGATTGTTGGGGTGCGTCGTCCAGTTGGCATAGACGGGCGAGACGGTTTTTCCGGTGCGCCTGTCCATGAGTCCCGCCGCCAGCGGCTCCAGCGTAATGCAGCTTTCCACCGGGCAGACATTGACACAGAGATTGCAGCCGACGCATTCCTCCTCGATCACCTCGAAATGGCGGACCCCATCGACCATGTTGGTGATCGCCTGGTGCGAGGTGTCCTCGCAGGCGATGTGGCAGCGGCCGCATTTGATGCACAGATCCTGGTCGATG
>JBGTLX010000488.1:0-4138 GCA_041743855.1 Rhizobiaceae bacterium
TAGATCAGCCAGCCGACCGTCAGTGAGGCGACCGAGATGAGGATTGCAACCGGGGCGGAAACGTCGAGCACGTTGCGGTCGATCAGGAACAGGTCCGCTCCCGCGTAATAAACGATCGCAAGCAGCGCGAATCCGGACAGCCAGGTGGCGTAAGATTCCCATTTGAACCAGGTCAGGTGCTCGGGCATCTCCGCCGGCGCGACCAGATATTTCTGAATGTGATAAAAACCGCCGCCATGCACCTGCCATTCCTCGCCGTAAGCGCCCTCGGGCATGCCGGGCCGCTGCCGCAGGCCGAGATCGAGCGCGACGAAATAGAAGGATGAGCCGATCCAGGCGATGCCCGTGATCACGTGCAGCCAGCGCACGGCAAAACTCAGCCATTCCCAGCCTATCGCAAAATCCAGCATGTTTCGGTCCTCTCACACCGGACTTTACGGCCTGCATTGCAAACGGAAAGAGGAGACATGCACGATGACTTTCAAAAAAATCGCGAAAATACTAGTGTCGTTCGCTGGCAGGCGCGAGGCGAGTGAAAATGGCCTATCTCGACAACATCGCCGTTTTCGTCCGGGTGGTCGAACTCGGCAATCTGTCCTCGGCGGGCCGCGACATGCGCATCTCGCCCGCCGTCGCGTCCAACCGCATCAAGGAACTCGAAAAACATCTCGGCGTCAGGCTGTTCAACCGCACCACGCGGCAATTGATGCCGACCGAGCAGGGCACGGTGTTTTATGCCGGCGCAAAGCAGGTGCTGGAAGCGGTGGCGGAAGCCGAAGCCGCCGTCAGCGCGCTGTCGGGCCAGCCGCGCGGCACCATTCGCGTCACCGCGCCGCTCGGGCTCGGACGCCGGCTGATCGCTTCCGGCATTCCCGATTTCCGCGACCGATATCCCGACATCGAAGTGAGGCTGCGCCTGTCCGACCATGAAGTCGACATCATGAAGGAAGGCATAGACGTCGCCTTCCGGCTCGGCCTGCTGGAGGATTCGAGTCTGCGGATGCGCGGCATCATGGATTGCGAGCGTGTGCTGGTCGCCTCGCCGATCTATCTCGAAAAGCGCGGCGAGCCGCTCGATCCGCTACAACTCGTCGCCGAGAGGCACGACTGCTTGATGCTGCGCTATCCCGGCATCAAGGAGTATTTCTGGCTGCTGAAAACACCGTCCGGACCGCAAAAATTCGAAGTTCGCGGCCCATTCGATTCCGACGACGGCGACGTGCTGACCGGCTGGGCGCTGGCCGGCCGCGGCATCGTCAACAAGCCGCGCTTCGAGGTCGAGCCGTTCATCCGCGACCGGCGGCTGCAAGTGATCCTGGCCGACACGCCGCCGACCCCGGTGCAGTTCGCGGCCGTCTATCCGCACAAGAAGCTGCAGGACCCGAAGGTGCGCCTGCTGCTCGACTTCATGGCGGAGCGCTGCCAACGCCTGATCAAGGATTTGCTGGCGGGGAAGTGACTATCCCATTGTGCGTCGGACGAAACCGTCGAAAAGGGGCACAGTAAAAGCTGTGTCGCCGTGCGCGGGACTATAAATCATTCCTTTGGCAATAAGAGAATTTCTCAGCGGAGCCATCGATGTAACGGTGCGCCCCATTCGATCTGCGATGTCTCCAGAGCGATGCGGCCCGGGCCCAAGGTGCGCCATTGCCTGGACATATCGCTTCTCAAGCGGCGTCAGCCTGTCGAATCTGACCCGGAAGAAGCTTGCATCGAGCTCCGCGAGCGCATTTCGAGTTGCGACATGCGTATCCTGCAGCTGGATCGGCGATGCGTCGGCGGCATCCCAGCTGTGCTTGCCCCATTCCTGCAAAAAATACGGATATCCTTGCGTCTGCTTCAGAATGTCCCCTATCGCCGCATCCTCGAATGCAACCCCTTCCTTCTCGGCAGGGATGCAGAGGGCGTCCTGAGCGGCCTTGTCATCGAGCCGGTCCACCGGGCTGAACTCGAAAAGCCTTTCCGCATAGGATTTCGCGCGACCGCTGAGGCCAAGGAGTTGCGGCAGCCCGGCGGCCATCATGGTGATGGGAAGCTGGTCTTGGCTCGCCGTGTGTAAGGCCGCGATTAAGGACGCAAGCTGCGCTTCCGGTACATATTGAAGTTCATCGACGTAAAGAACAACGGCTGTCCCCTCCTGCCTTGCTGCCGCACCCACCGCAGTGAGCAACTCGCCAAGATCATTTTCCAGATCACCGGTATCAGCGATGCCCGCAGCGGGTTCGATATCCACGCCGAATTCGATATCCTGATACTTGACCTTCAGGGCCCGAGCGAAGCTTGCCATTGCTCCGAACGCCGACTTAAGCGCCGCCTTCGCAGCGTCGGATCGGCTGAGACGCAAAAGGGTCGAGCGCAGAGCCGGCAGGAGTATCCCCGGCAATGACCGACCTTCTGGTGCTTCAATCCGCACGGCCGCGAAACCTCGCGCCTCGGAGTCTGTCCGGATTCGATTGAGCAGCACTGTCTTGCCGACGCCGCGAAGTCCGTAGAATACGAAACTCCGCGCCGCGCGGCGACTGCGTATCCTGTCGAGGGCGACGGCCGCGCGCTCGATTATTTCGTCTCGTCCGGCGAGTTCCGGTGGTTGTGTGCCGGCGCCCGGTGCGTAAGGATTGGTGCGGGGGTCCATTATAAGGTTGTTACCTAATATTATCGATTTTTGATAAGGTAACCTAATATCCCTATGACCGGCTCAGATCAAGGGGCGTCTTTCATCGCCAGCGCCACCATGATCTCGGCCGCTGCAAGCGCCGCGATCACGGCCGGGCGCTTGTCGTTGACGCCATGGCCGCCGATCGGCGAGACAAGCAGTGCGAAGGCCTTTTCCGTGCCGTCCGCCGTTTTGAAGTACCAGCTTTTGAACGTCGCCTTCTTGGTTTTCGAGCCGATCATGCCGACATAGGCGGCGTCCTCGCGTCCCAGCGCCTCGGCGACGATCAAAAAGTCCAGCGCGTGGTCGTGAGTAAGGACCACGAACGCCGAACCGGCCGGTGCGCCGCGCACCATATCTTCGGGCACGGCGGTCAGATGCGTTTCGACGCTTTCGGGCATGACGTCGAGCGCATCGGCCCGGGTTTCGACGACGATGACCCGCACCGGCAGCAGCGCGAAGGCAGACGCCAGCGCATGGCCGACATGGCCGCCGCCGAACAGATAGACATGGGGAAGTCGAGCGTCGTCGGCTTCGGCCTTGGCAATCAGATCGGCTTTCGTCGGCTCGTCGATTATCCTGATGGAAAGCTCCACCCGCCCGCCGCAGCACTGGCCGATTTCCGGCCCGAGCGGGATGTCGAGGAGCAGCTCTTCACCCTCCCCCTTGCGGGGAGGGTCGGCGAGGATGTTTCGCGAAGCGGAACTTGTGAGACGGGGTGGGGGTGGAGAAGTCAGTGCTCCACTTTCAACCACCCCCACCCCGGCGCTACGCGCCGACCCTCCCCGCAAGGGGGAGGGTAAAGCCCCCAGCATCTCCCTTGCCCGGTCGATCGCCATGAACTCGAGTTGGCCGCCGCCGATCGTACCGAAGATCGCACTCGGCGACACCAGCATCCACGCGCCCTTTTCGCGCGGGGTCGAGCCTTTGGCCTCCGCCACCTCGACCCGCGCCACGGCAGGCGACGCATCGAGGAACGCGCGCAGGCTTTTGGCGGTCCCGCTCATCTCTTGTCGACTTCGGACCTCAGCCTCTCGACCGCCATCAGCACCCGCTCGGGCGTCGCCGGCGCGTCCAACTTCGGGCAGATTTTATGATCCGCTACGCTCGCAACCGCGTCCGACAGCGCGTGCAGCACCGACATGGCCAGCATGAAAGGCGGCTCGCCGACCGCCTTGGAACGATGGATGGTCGGCTCGTGCGCCTCCGGCCAGTCGGCCAGCGTCACGTTGAAGATTTTTGGCCGGTCCGAGGCGAGCGGGATCTTGTAGGTCGAGGGCGCATGCGTGCGCAGCCGGCCCTTGTCGTCCCAGACGAGTTCCTCCGTCGTCAGCCAGCCCATGCCCTGGATGAAGCCGCCCTCGATCTGGCCGAGATCGATGGCGCGGTTCAGCGAACGGCCGGTTTCGTGCAGGATATCAGTGCGCTCGACCATATATTCGCCGGTCAGCGTATCGATCGAAACTTCCGACACCGATGCGCCAT
>JBGTLX010000489.1:0-4404 GCA_041743855.1 Rhizobiaceae bacterium
GACCCGGTGGGCGCGACGCGCGGCCTCGATAGGGGAGTTTCCCTGCAGTCGTGCCGCCAGATAACTTCCGTTGAAAGAATCGCCGGCGCCGGTCGTGTCGACCGGATTTGCGACGTCAACAGCGGGAACATGCCCGTCCGCGTCCGCATGACGGACGAAGCAAGGGTTTTCGCCGTCCTTGACGACGATTTCGGCGACGCCGGCTTCCGTCAGCCGCTCTGCGGTCGCCTCCGGCGACGCGTCGCCAAAAAGCATCTGTTCATCCGGAAAGGTCGGCAAGGTTATGTCGGTCATGGTCAGTGCTTTCCCGATCGAGTCGCGCGCTTCCGCCACCGTTGCCCAGAGGCGCGGGCGGTAGTTGGGGTCGAAGGCGATGAGACTGCCCGCGCGGCGGGCGTTCTGGACGGCGTCCAACAGCACTTTCCTCCCTTCGAAATCCAGAACTGCCAAAGTTATTCCGGAAAAGTACACAAGCGCTTGTCCCGACAGACTTTTTGCCAAAGCGTCGGCGTCTTTTGCAAGCTGTTTCGCCGCCGAATCCCCGCGCCAATAGGTGAACGAACGCTCCGCGCCAGCCAGAGTGATGGCATAAAGGCCGGGTCGAGCGCCGGCGATGATCGGGCTTTGCGCGGTCCCGATGCCATTGTCCGAAAGGAAAGCGATCTGGTCGCGCGAAAATGGATCGTCCCCGAAGGCCGAGACATAGTTGGCGGAGTGTTCCGGGCCGATCAGCGCCCGCAGCGCCCAGAGCGTGTTCAGCGTGTCGCCGGCAAAGCCCATTTGCCAGTCTTGTCCGCCCCGGCTTGACAGTTCCATCATGCATTCGCCGATAGAAACGACGCCCTTCAAACCCATTGGCAGGATCTCCTTGTTCGCCCGATCTACAATCTTGCAAGTCGCAGCGCCACTGCGATACTGCTGGTTCCCGTCCACACTTCAGAAGGAAGCCCGTTGGCCGCGCCATGGCGCACTCTCATCGTTTCCCTCGGAGCAACGGCAATCGCCGGCGGTGCCCTGATGGCGGAAAACGGACCAGAAACGTTCACACCGGCCGAGAAGGCGATGATCGCCTCGCTGTCGCTTGCGGCGCTGCCGCCCTTGCCCGGCGATCCGACGAACCGTTTCGCCGACAATCCAGCGGCTGCCGCGTTCGGCGCGACCCTGTTCTTCGACCGGCGTCTGAGCCGCGACGGCGATGTCTCCTGCTCGACCTGCCACAGAATCGACCGGCAATTTCAGGACGATCTGCCGCGCGCCGAGGGCGCGGGAACAAGCAACCGGCGCGCCATGCCGCTGGCCGGCGTCGCCCGAAACCCCTGGCTGTTCTGGGACGGCCGCCGCGACAGCCTTTGGGCGCAAGCACTCACGCCACTCGAGGATGCGAGCGAACATGCGGGCAACCGTGCCGCTTACGCACATTTCGTCGGCGAACATTTCGGCGAACGCTATCAGCGGATTTTCGGGCCCCTGCCCGACCTGTCCGGTCTGCCGCGCGATGCCGGCCCGCGCGGAACCGACGCCGAAAGGGCCGCGTGGGTTGCCATGACTGAGGCGCAGCGGGTCGGGATCGACCGCGTCTTCGCCAATCTTGGCAAGGCGATTGCCGCGTTCGAGCGTTCGATCACGCCCGAGGAGACGCGGTTCGACCGCTTTGCCAATGCGGTTGCCGCCGATGCGGCGCCCGAAGGCGACGCCGCTTTCTCCGATGAGGAGATCGCCGGACTAAGACTCTTCATCGGCAAGGCCAGTTGCTCCACCTGCCATACGGGTCCGCGCCTCACCGACGACGCGTTTCACAATACGGGGGTTCCAGCGGTTCCCGGCCTGCCGGAAGATTTCGGCCGGCAGACGGGTGCGAAGGAGGTCGCCGCCGATCCCTTCAACTGCCTCGGCGTCCACAGCGACGCCGGGCCGGAAGTATGCGGCGCGTTGCGCAATATGGTGAAGGACGGTCCGCAACTGACCCGCGCCTACAAGACCCCATCATTGCGCGGGGCCGCTGCCCGCCCGCCCTACATGCATGCCGGACAGATCGCCACGCTGGGGGGTGTCGTCGATCACTACGCGACCGCGCCGGCTTTTCCCGGCGGGACGTCCGAATTGCTTCCGCTGACGCTTTCGGAGCGCGAACGCGGGCAACTCGTTGCGTTCCTGAAAACGCTGTCCCACAAGGTGAAATGACCAGCCGATTGAAGCAGTCGGAACTGGCGGATTGTGCTAGTTTTCACGTCGAATTCCGCCCGCCGCCAAAACCATCCCTCCATGCCCAGGAACTCCATGTCCTCGCTTGCAGCCATTCGCAAAGACATCCGCGCCAACTACCTTCCTGATGAAGATAAGGCGCTCGAAAGACTCGCCGAAACGGCCAGCCTTTCGGCGGATCAGCGCCAGGCGGTCTCGGCCCGGGCGGCAGGTCTGGTGCGGGCTGTCCGCGGCTCTTCCGACCCGCACCTGATGGAAGTCTTTCTGTCGGCTTACGGGCTGTCGACCAAGGAGGGCGTGGCGCTGATGTGCCTCGCCGAGGCGCTGCTGCGCGTTCCCGACACGGAAACGATGGACGATCTGATCCGCGACAAGATCGCGCCGCAGGACTGGTCCGCCCATTCCGGAGAATCGTCGTCTATTTTCGTGAACGCCTCAACATGGGCGCTGATGCTGACGGGACGTGTGCTGGATGAAGGCGAAGGCGGGATCGACCGAACATTGCGGGCCATGGTCCGCAAGCTCGGTGAGCCGGTGATCCGCAAGGCGGTTGCCGCGGCGATGCGCGAAATGGGCGAACAATTCGTGCTCGGCCGCACGATTGCGGAAGCGGTCAAGCGCGGCCGGCCGATGACCGCCAAAGGCTATCTCTATTCCTATGACATGCTCGGCGAAGCGGCGCGCACCGAGGCGGACGCAAAACGTTACTTCCGCGCTTACCAGGATGCGATTTCGTCGCTCGACGCCGGAGCCAACAGCGTCGATATCCGCCAGAATCCGGGCATTTCGGTAAAGCTTTCGGCGCTGCATCCGCGCTACGAGGCGGCGCAGAAGGAAAAGATGCTCCCGGTCATGGTGGAGCGATTGCTGGCTCTGGCGCTCGCGGCCCGCCACGCCCGGATGGGGCTGAACATCGACGCCGAAGAAGCCGACCGGCTCGATTTGTCGCTCGACGCGATAAGCCAAGTGCTGGCCGATCCGAGCCTGGCTGGCTGGAACGGCTTCGGCGTCGTCGTGCAGGCCTATGGACCGCGCGCGGGTTTCGTCATCGATTGGCTGCATGCCTTGGCCCAGCGCCTCGACAGGCGGATCATGGTGCGGCTGGTGAAGGGCGCGTATTGGGACACGGAAATCAAGCGCGCGCAGACGCTCGGCCTTGCCGGCTATCCGGTCTTCACGCGCAAGGTGAACACCGATGTCTCCTACATCGCCTGCGCGCGAAAACTCCTGTCGATGACGGACCGCATCTATCCGCAATTCGCGACACACAACGCCCATACCGTCGCTGCCATCCTCGCCATGGCGTCGGATCGCGACAGTTTCGAGTTCCAGCGCCTGCACGGCATGGGCGAGCAGTTGCACGAGGCGGTGCGCAAGGCCGAGGGGACGCGCTGCCGCATCTATGCGCCGGTTGGCGCGCATTCGGACCTGCTCGCCTATCTCGTTCGGCGACTTCTGGAGAACGGCGCGAACTCGTCCTTCGTCCACCAGATGACCGACGAGGATGTCGCGCCGGAAGAAATCGCCCGCGATCCGTTCGAGGCGGTGGAACGACAGGGCCCTGCGGCCAACCCTGCCATTCCGGCGCCCAGGGCGATCTTCGGCGCGAGCCGACCGAACGCACAGGGGTGGGACATCACCGATCCGGTGACGCTGGCCGCGATCGACCAGGCAAAAACGCCCTTTGCCGGGCCGGATCGTTGGTCGGCACAACCCATCACGCGCGCTGCCCGAGGCGGTTCGAGCCGCCCTGTCGTCAATCCGGCGAAGCCGTCCGACGTCGTCGGCTCAGTAACGGAATCCGATGCGAAACAGGCTGCCGCAGCCGTCGGCATCGCCATCGAGGCACAGGCCGCCTGGGCCACGCGCCCGGTTGCCGAGCGCGCTGCCATTCTTCGTCGTGCCGCCGACCTTTACGAGGCCAATGCGGTAGAATTCTTCGCGTTGGCTGCGCGGGAGGCCGGCAAGACGCTTGCGGACGGCGTCGCGGAAGTGCGAGAGGCGGTCGATTTCCTGCGCTATTACGCTTCGGAAGCCGCCAATGCCGAAGCCGGGACGCAGGCGCGTGGCGTCATCGTCTGCATCTCGCCCTGGAATTTCCCGCTGGCCATTTTTACAGGCCAGGTCGCCGCGGCCCTCGTCACCGGCAATGCCGTCATCGCCAAACCAGCCGAGCAGACACCGCTGATCGCGGCGCGCGCC
>JBGTLX010000490.1:0-2099 GCA_041743855.1 Rhizobiaceae bacterium
GGCTCGCCAACGGCATTCCGGCGACGCTGTTCCTCTATTTCGTCTCGGAGCGGCTCGGCGCGGCCGACATGCGCGGGCCGCTGCTGTTCCTGTTTTTCCTGGCGGGACTGGCCGGCGTGCCGCTCGGGGTTCGCATGGCGGCCGCTTTCGGCAAGCACCGCGCCTGGTGCATGGCGATGATCGTCAACTGCGCCGTTTTCGCCAGCGTGCCCCTGCTCGGAACCGGCGATGTCATGGCCTTCGCGGGGATCTGCGTGGCGACCGGGCTTTGCCTGGGCTTCGATCTGGCGCTGCCCTCGGCGATCCAGGCCGATGTCATCGACGTCGATACTGCAGCGTCGGGCGAACAGCGGTCGGGCCTCTACTTCGCCGCCTGGGCGCTGGCGACCAAACTGTCGCTGGCGCTTGGCGTCGGCATCGTCTTTCCGTTGCTGGGCTTTTTCGGCTTCGACCCGGCCGCGGGCGCCGAAAACAGCGACGCTGCGATCTCGGCGCTAACGGCGATCTATGTCTGGATGCCCATCGCGCTCAAACTTGCCGCGATCGGGCTGATGTGGAATTTTCCGCTGGACGAAACCGCCCAAGCAGTGCTGCGCAGCCGGATCGAAGCGCGCGGCCAGCCCGCGCAGTCGGCGGAGTAACCGCGATGTATCACCTCATCCTTGTCGCGGCCGGCGGCGCGATCGGTTCGTCGCTCCGCCATCTCGTCAATCTGGCGGCGTTCCGGCTTGTCGGGCCGGGATTTCCCTGGGGCACGATGGCCGTCAACATCGCCGGCTCGTTCGCCATGGGGGTGTTCGTCGAGATGCTGGCGCGCCGCTTCGGGGCCTCGAACGAAGTCCGGCTTTTCGTCGCGACAGGCATCCTCGGCGGGTTCACGACCTTCTCCGCCTTCTCGCTCGATTTCGCGGTTTTGTGGGAGCGCGGCGCGTCCTTGCCTGCCTTGGGCTACGTGCTGGCCAGCGTCATAGGGTCCATTCTGGCGCTGTTTCTGGGATTGTGGCTCGCAAGAAGCCTTGGCTGATGCTATTGCGCCCGTTCAAATGGACGGACGAGCAATGGCGAGCGTAGAGCAGATCAAGGTCGAGGACGGCGAGTCGGGCATGCGGCTCGACCGCTGGTTCAAGACGCATTTCCCGGGACTGGGTTTCGGGCACCTGCAAAAACTGCTGCGGTCCGGGCAAATTCGCGTCGACGGCGGACGCGTGAAGGCGGATTCCAGGGTTGAGCCGGGGATGATGGTGCGCATCCCGCCGATGGACGTCGACATGAAGGGCGCCGGAGGACCTCTGACGGCAAAGACCATTCGGGGTCAGGAAGACGGCGAAGTCCTCAGGCAGATGCTGCTTTATGAGGACGCAAAGGTCTTCGTCTTCAACAAGCCGGCCGGGCTTGCTGTGCAGGGTGGATCGGGCGTGGTTCGCCATGTCGACGACATGCTGGAGGCCTGGCGCAGCCAGAAGGGCGAGAAGCCCCGGCTGGTCCATCGCCTCGACCGCGACACCTCGGGCGTGCTGGTCGTGGCGCGCACGCGTCTCGCCGCCATGAAACTCGCCGAATCCTTTCGCGCGCGGGAAACCAAAAAAACATACTGGGCGCTGGTCAAGGGCGCTCCGCCCCGGCGCGAGGACAAGATCTCGACCTGGCTGGTCAAGGAGCCGACACCCGACGGCGACCGGGTGCGCGTCGCCGACCATGGCGAAAAGGGCGCCGATCACGCTGTCTCCTATTATCGCGTTCTCGAGCAGGCGGCCCAGGCCTTCACCTGGCTGGAGATGGAGCCCTATACCGGGCGCACCCATCAGTTGCGGGTGCACGCCGCCCATATCGGCTGCCCGATCATCGGCGATCCGAAATATTTCGCGGCCGACACCAACTGGGATTTTCCCGGCGGCGTCCAGAACAAGCTGCACCTTCATGCAAGGCGCATCGTCATCCCGCATCCGGACAAGGGGACAATCGACGTCACCGCGCCGATGCCGCCGCATATGCGCCAGAGCTGGAACCTGATCGGCTTCGACGACGAAAGCGCCGGGGAAAACGCCTGAGCGTCCCATATATATTGTCGAGTTGAAAACCATGCGCGATCTGCTGAACGA
>JBGTLX010000491.1:0-1588 GCA_041743855.1 Rhizobiaceae bacterium
AACGACGCGCTGACCGAGATGAAGAAGGACGGGACGCTGGCTTCGATCCACAAGAAGTGGTTCGGCAGCGACGCGCCGGAAGGCTCGGCGACCGTGACCGAACTGCCGATGCCGAAGGCCTGACGGCCTCCATCCATCTTGCGATGTGACATCGCGCCGGCTTTTCTTGGCCGGCGCGATTCCGTTTGGCGCAGGCGCCAGGGGCGCTGCGAGACAAAAATTCGGGAGGTGAAAAATGTCTCTGCTGGAAACCTTCTTCAACCCCGAAGTCATGGTCCTGAGCCTGCCGGCGCTGTTGCGGGGATTTTTCAACACCCTGCTGCTCGGCATCATGAGCATCGCCGTCGGCGTTCCGGTCGGCCTCGGGATCAGCCTGCTGCGCCTCTATGGACCAAAGCCGGTTCGCCTGCTGTCGGTCGGCTACATCGACATTTTTCGGGCGATGCCGGTGCTGGTGGTGTTGATCCTGATCTACTATGCGCTGCCTTTCGTCGGGATCAGGCTGTCGTCCTGGGCGTCCGCCATTCTCGCGTTCTCCATCGTCATGGCCGCCTATTCGGCCGAGGTTTTCCGCTCCGGCATCGAAAGCATTCCCAAGGGCCAGTTCGAGGCGGCGCAGGCACTGGGCCTGCCGTTCCTGAAGACCTTGCGGCTGGTCGTGCTGCCGCAGGCGCTGCGCATCGTCATTCCGCCGACCACCAGCAATTGCGTCTCGATGTTCAAGGACACGTCGCTCGCTTCCACCGTGGCGCTGCCCGAATTGTTGAAGGAAGCGACCAACGCGCAGTCGCTCTACGCCAACCCGTCGCCGCTCATCGGGGCGGCGCTCGTCTACCTGCTGTTCCTGTGGCCGATGGTCCGCCTGGTGAGCCTGCTCGAGCGCCGCTTCCAGAGCGAGAAGACGCGCTGATTTTTGGAGAACCAACCGTTGAACCAGCACCAATCCAACAAGGCAGCAACCGCATTTCCGATCGATGCGGTGCGCGAACAATTTCCGGCGCTCCGCAAGGCCGGCGATTTCGTTTTTCTGGACAACGCGGCCGGCGCGCAGATCCCGCAAAGCGTGCTCGACGCGGTGACCGCCCATCTGGTCGATCACAATGTTCAGCGCGGCGGCCGCTATGGCCGCAGCGTCGCGGTCGACCGGTCCGTCGCCGATGCGCGCGACAGCGTGGCTCTGCTGGTCAACGCCCAAAACCCGGCCGAAATCTGCTTCGGCATGAACGCGACGTCCTTTATTCGGCTGGTCAGCCTCGGGATCGGCCAGATGCTCGGCGAGCGTGACGAGATCGTCGTTACCGACATGGACCACGACGCCAACATCGCCACCTGGACGGCGCTCGAGCCGGCCGCGAAAATCGTCTGGTGGCGCATGCGCGAGGACGGCAATCTGCATGTCGACGATCTGCGCCCGCTGGTCTCGGAGCGAACCCGCCTCGTAGCCTGTACGGTCACCGCGCATTCGATCGGCTCGATCGTCGATGTCGCGTCGGTGGGCAGGATCGCGCATGAGGCCGGCGCGGAAGTGTTCCTCGACTGCGTGCATTATGGGCCGCACGGGCTGATCGACGTGCAGGAATGGGACTGC
>JBGTLX010000492.1:0-2278 GCA_041743855.1 Rhizobiaceae bacterium
GATCCCATCCCGAACTCGGCCGTTAAGCGCCGCCGCGCCGATGGTACTGCGTCCTAAGACGCGGGAGAGTAGGTCACCGCCAAACCTGTAAAACGCACTCCTCCCCTGCCACGCGCAAATTGCTCTCTCGATTATCGCCTCACCGCGGGGTGGAGCAGCCCGGTAGCTCGTCAGGCTCATAACCTGAAGGTCGTAGGTTCAAATCCTACCCCCGCAACCATCTCAACTTGCGACGCCAGGTCGCGCAGATCAGCCGCCCCCACGGGGCGGCTTTTTTGTGTCCGCGCGGCGTTGCTCTTGAGCGACATGCATAGGATGCCGGCGAGATCGCCGCGCACGTCGATCTGGATCTCGCCAGCCTCGGGTGTGAGGATGATCTCGTTCACCAGCGAGCGGAGGATGTCCACCGCCGCCATGCGCTTGGCCTCGGAGGTCTCCCGCAAGGCGTCGGAAAGCTCTGCGATCTGCGCCCGATAGTAGGTTGCCATTTCTGGGTGCAAGAGCGGTGGGGGTTCGACAGCGTCGTCGAGGAACCGCCTGAGCTCGGATCTCCGAGCATCAAGATTGGAGCTTCGCTGCTTGACCATATCCAAGGGGAGCGCGTCGCTCACGTAGAGTTGCATGAGCTTCTCGAGCTCGCGGTCGATGCGTTTAATTTCCGCCTCAGCGGCCTCGATCGAGGTTCGCCCTTCTATTCGCAGCCGGTTCATCTCGCGGGTGAACTCGTCGCAGAACTCCTTGAACAGCTCCGGATCCATCAGGTGATGGCGCAGCGCGCCCAGAATGCGCTCCTCGAGCCTATCGCGCCGGATGTTGGTGCGGTTGTCGCAGGTGCCCTTGTTGCGGGCTGTCGAGCAGCCGACGAGGTTCGCCGAAATCATCGAATAGCCGCCCCCGCATCGGGCGCATCGCGTCAGGCCCGAGAAGAAATACTTCGGCCGACGACGGTCCCGGAACGCGTTCTCGGAGCCGTCGCTGTCGGCGCGGGCATACTTGATCGCCGCCTGCCGCGCCTTGGCTGCCGCCCATAGATCGTTGTCGACGATACGAAGCTCGGGGACATCCTGAACGACCCAGTCCGCCTCCGGGTTCGGCCGCGCCTGCCGCCTGCCGGTATCGGGATCCTTGACGAAGCGCTGACGGTTCCAGACCAGACGACCGATGTAAATCTCGTTGTTGAGAATGCCGTTGCCGCGCCTGGCGTTGCCGTTGATGGTGCTGAAGCCCCATTCGCCGCCGCTCGGCGCGGGGATGCCATCCGTGTTGAGCTCGAGGGCGATGCGCTTTGGCGACTTCCCCACCGCGTAGTCGCGAAAGATGCGACGGATGAACTCGGCCTCGATCTCGTTGATCGCCCGCCCGCCGCGAACCGGTTCGCCGTTGCCGTCGAGCGCCTTGACCACATCGTAGCCGTAGCAATTTCCGCCACCCGACTTGCCCATCTCGACGCGGCCGCGCTGGCCGCGCCGGGTCTTGTTGGCGAGATCCTTCAGGAACAGCGCGTTCATCGTCCCTTTCAGCCCGACATGCAGATGCGTGACCTCGCCTTCCGAGAGTGTGACTATCTTCACGTCGGCGTAGCCCATGCGCTTGAAGAGACCGGCGATGTCTTCCTGATCCCGGCTCAGGCGATCCATGGCCTCGGCGAGCACGATCTGGAAACGCCCGCGCAGCGCATCGGCGATCAACGCCTGGATCCCGGGACGCAGTAGCGACGCGCCGGAGATGGCGTGGTCGGCGTATTCCTCGACGATAGGCCAGCCCTGTTTCTCGGCATGCAGCCGGCAGATGCGGAACTGGTCGGCGAACGAGGCGTCGCGCTGGTTGTCCGACGAGTACCGAGCGTAGAGCGCGACCTTCACGATGCCTTCCTCCGCGACGTCAGGAACGCGCGCCGCCGCGGTCCTTAGTCTGTTTCTCGTACCAGTCGCGGGCGGCGCGTCGGGCCAGGAGCCGGACCAGGTCGACCAGCCGAGGATCGCATCCTTCTTCGCCTTGCTGGGTGAGCTTCAACTCCAGCCTGGTGGGCCGAAGAACGCGCACCTTCGCACTAATGTTGTCCTCCGCCATCGTCGCGCCGTTTTCCAGCAATTGCAAGAATTCCCCGTCCATGATCCCTGCAATCCTGCAGGCAGGCAATGAAGGCGGCGGGCGGGGTTCCGGCGGCGATGGCGGTGAATTGGCCTCGTCCGGGACGCGCTGGCGTAGGCTTTCGCGGCCCTTCGCAGCGCAAAGACTTGCGGCCGGCGGTAAGCTCCGGCGATGTGAGGGAGAGTCA
>JBGTLX010000493.1:0-15318 GCA_041743855.1 Rhizobiaceae bacterium
CGGTGCGGCAGGAGCGATTGGCGCGGTCGCAGCCTGGGCCGCGTCAGCGCTGCAGGGGCGGCTGTCCGCCGGAAAGTAGCAGCTACCGTGATGCCCTGAAGTGATCGATCAGCGCACGTAGCTTCGCCGGCTGATGCTGACGCTTGGGAAAGAACAGGAAAAACCCGGGAAAGGGCGGCAGGAATTGCTCCAGGACGGGCACCAGCTCGCCCCGCTCGATATAGGGACGGAAGGTCTCTTCCATTCCGAAGCTTAAGCCCGCGCCGGAGCAGGCGAGGCGGACCATCATGGCTATGTCGTTGGTGGCCACCCGCGGCTCGACCGCAATGTCGAAGTCGCGGCCGTCCTCCGTGTATTCCCAGCGATAGGGTGCCACGTCGACTTGCGTTCGCCAGCCGATACAGATGTGGTCGACCAACTCTCGTGGATGGGCGGGCGTCCCATGCTGGAGGATGTAATCCGGAGCGGCGACGGTCACCTGGCGTTGTTCCGCCGAGACGGGGACGGCGATCATGTCCTGGTCGATCGCCTCGCCCAGCCTTACGCCGGCGTCATACCCTTCGCGGACAATGTCGAACTCGGCGTCGGTGACGGTGATGTCGAGACCCACCGCAGGATGCGCGGCCAGGAATCCGGGCAGTGCCGGCCCCGTCAGAAAGCTTTCGGCAATAGAGGAGACGCAGAGGCGCAGCCGGCCCGCCGGACGCCCCCGCAGCTCCTGAACGGCATGAAGCGCCGCACCCAAGCTTTCCAGCGCGGAGTGCGCAGCTGCGTACAGCTGTTCCCCGGCTTCAGTGAGGTGGACGCTGCGGGTTGTTCGCTGCGCCAGGGCCACTCCGAGGCGGTCCTCCAATCGTTGGAACGCCTGACTGACCGCCGAGCGGGTGACGCCAAGCCGCTCGCTTGCAGCGCGAAAGCTGCGCGTCTCGGCGACTGCGAGGAACACCGTCAATCCTTCAAGCCTGTCGATCATTGGTTAGCTCCGCTTACCAGCGCATCCGGGATCAACGTCTAGGTCGGAAGTCGCCGCAAGCCTATCTCCTATTCGTCGGAACGCAACGCCGCGCCCACTCAGGCACCAAGTTGCGTTCCCAAGAACTGAACCAGGCGAAGTCATCACTATCGGACAGGAAGTATGTCGACGATGATACAAACACCTCCAGTTGACCGCAAACGTCACGTGACGGTTGCATTCATCACAGCACTGTCGATGTCGACGTCGATTACTTCGTACGCTCAAGCGAGCGGTACCTCGGCTACATCGCAGCAACAGAAAACATCACTCAAGGAATCTGCGGTGCAGCACTCTTATGTCGGCATGTGGACCACCGATGACGGACGGGTTCGGCACCAGCTGCTGCCGAACGGCCGCTACGACGAGGCGCGCGGCAGCCGCGAGAGCGCGTATCGCGGGCGCTACGAGGTGAGCGGCAGCCACATCGAATATTGGGACGATACCGGCTTCACAGCCGACGGAGACTTCGTCGACGCCAACACCCTTCATCACGGCGGCATGATCCTACGCCGCCGGTAGGCCGCCTCAGCTCTCATTGGAAATCACTCATGAACAGCAACGCTCTCGATCAATATCGCCTGCTCGGCCGCTCCGGCCTGCGCGTGTCTCCCTTATCGCTCGGCACCATGACCTTCGGTTCCGACTGGGGTTGGGGCGCTGACGCCGAAGAGGCGCGGCGGATCTTCGACACCTATGTCGACCGTGGCGGCAACTTCATCGACACCTCGGTCAACTACACCAACGGAACGTCCGAGCAGATGGTCGGCACCTTCGCCAAGGAGAAGCGTGAGCGCCTCGTCCTCGCGACCAAATTCACCATGGCCCGCGATCCGGGCAACTCCAATTCAGGCGGCAATCACCGGCTTAACATCACCCGCTCGGTCGAGCAGAGCCTGCGGCAACTCGACACCGACCGGATCGACCTCTTCTACCTGCACGGCTGGGATTTCACGACGCGGTCCGACGAGGTGATGCGCGGCCTGGACGACCTCGTCAGCTCGGGCAAGGTCATTTACTTGGGAATCTGCAACACGCCCGCCTGGCGCGTCGCCGAAATGCAGACGCTTGCCGAGATTCGTGGGTGGGCGCCCCTGATTGCCCTCCAGATCGAATACAGCCTGATCGAGCGCACGGTCGAGCACGAGTTGTTGCCGATGGCACAGGCTCTCGGCCTGGGTGTTCTGCCCTGGTCTCCGCTCGGCGGCGGCGTGCTCACCGGCAAATACATACGCGCCGATCTCTCGGAAGAGAATGCTGCCAACGTGTCGCCGACGCGCAAAGGGGTAATCGCCTCCTCCGGCCATCTCAATGAGCGGTCCCTAGCAATCGCCGAGGTCGTGGCGGAAGTCGCGAGAGAAAGCGGCGCAACGCCGTCCCAGGTCGCGCTAGCCTGGACGCTCGCCAACCCGGCCGTTGTGTCACCCATCATCGGCGCGCGCACGCTGGCGCAGGCCGAAGACAATCTCGGCGCTCTGGGGGTGGAGCTTTTCCCCGATCAGCGGGGCCGACTGGAGGCGGCGAGCGCTCCGGCGCCCACTTTCCCCGATCGTTCATGACCCGGCCGATGGTCCAGCAACTCATGTTCGGCGGGACCGCCGTCGCCACGCGCGGCCGGGCGTCCGCCTGACAGGCGCACTGGCTGTCAACAAGGAGATGCAGGATGATCGAGCCGTCACAGCCCTGGCCATCGCCACCGCGATGATGACTGCTCAGGCCTCTGTTCCAAGCGCTGGCGCAGCAAAAGATAAAGCGCGAGGTCGCGATTTCGGTCACCAACTTTTTTGCGGTCGCCGAGATGGTCGCCGTTACAGACCATGTCGCGACACTGCCAAACCTGATCTGCCAGCGGCTCGCCTGTAATCGTCGGCTGAAGGTGTTGCCTGACCCGGTTTATCTCGGAACCTTTCCAGTCGAGATGACCTGGCACGTTCGCCACGGCCAGGATCCGGCCCACCGCTGGTTAAGGTCGCTGATAATCGATGTGGCAGCGAAGCGGAAAGCCGCCGCGTCGAGTTGATGGCGATTCCGATGCTCGTCTTTAACCTAAAACCGTCACCTTCTCAGCCCATTCATTGCGCGGGCCTAAGTTCTGCCTCTCTTACTCATCCCCGATCCAGGGCTGGCCGAACGGTCCCTGAATGCAAGGGGACGACATGGCGGAATCTTTTCAGACATCACAGGCGACGACGCGGGGCGCGCGCATGCTACGCACCGCCCTTGGCCCCCCATCACCCGGTTTCTGGAAGACCCGTCGATCGTCGAGGTGATGCTCAATCCTGATGGCCGGCTCTGGATCGACCGGCTCTCCGAAGGCCTGTCCGATACCGGCGAGCGGCTGTCTCCAGCGGACGGCGATCGGTTTTTCGACATTGCTCGCGGTCGGAGCGGAACTCGCTGTCGATTACGACGACAGGCTTCTGAGCGCCATCCGCGACGGGGCGCAGGACACCATCAACGATGCCGGCCAGCAGATCATCCAGCGTCAGATGCAGATCGCACCCACGCTGACGATCCGGCCGGGCTTCCCGGTGCGCGTAATCGTCACCCGCGATCTCGTCCTCGAACCCTATGGGGGTTGATATGACCAAGCTGAAGCTCGGCCCGATTGCCGAAGACAAGCCGGTGAAGGTAACAATAGAGCTGCCAGGCAGTCTGCATCGCGATCTAATCGCCTATGCTGAGGCGCTGGCCAGGGAAACCGGCCAGTCCGCTGCCGATCCGAAGCGGCTGATCGTGCCGTGCTCGAACGCTTCATTGCAACGGATCGGGCTTTGCGAAGGCGCGGCGGGCGCCGGATCAACACCATTCATCCCGATTTCCAAAGGACCAATCAGGCCCGTCGTGACAATGGCTGCCTCGCTGCGTTTCGAGATGGTTTTGGCCAGGATTAGAAGCCGCCGAAATGCGGGATTGTCGTTGCGCGGCGACCACACCGCGCAGAAGGCAGGATCTCTCCGGCGAGCGGGCGATAGACCACGCCGGGAAACTGCGCGGCAATGGTCGCCTCGCTGGTCAGCGTCAGGCTGTGTCCATTGGCGACGATCTGCATCAGCGTATCCCGATAGACCGCATGCTGCAGGATGCGTGGACTATGTCCAAGTTCGGCCAGGTGTTTCACCAGATAGTCGTGGATCTCCGGTCCTGGCGGCGCTTCGCTGAGGATGAACTCGCGGTCCCGAAGGTTGCTCCAGCAACCTCCTCCTTTCCGGCCAGGTCGTGCCTGCACGACATCACCACATAGACCCGCTCATTCCACAGGTGGGCAAGGTCGCAGCCTTCAATCGAGGGCGTTCCCGTCAGAAAGGCGATATCCAGCCGATCCTGTTGGATCGCCGGCACATGGTCGATGGTGCCGCCTTCGACATATTCGATCTGTACCCCGGCATGTTCGACCGCGTAAGCATTCAGCAATTCGGCGATGAAACCAGAAGCCATCGAGGATATCAGGCCGATCCTGACTACGCCGGCCTGGCCCCGCCCGATGTCGCCAACTTCCAGCGCCGCATGGGTGATCTGGTTCATGGCCTTGCGCGCCCTGCGGACAAACCGTTGCCCGGCATGAGTGAGGCTGACGCCGCCGTGGCCCCGGACGAACAGAGCAGCGCCGATGTTGTCTTCCAGATCACGGATGCGACGGCTGATCGTTGAGGTTTCGACGTACAGGCTGCGCGCGGCGCGGCGGAAGCTTCGTTGCTCTGCCGCTGCGAGAACGTATCGCAGACGAAGCTCGAACATCAATCGCCTCCTCAGCGAAAGTCAGATCGTAGCAAACCAACTAAGCAAGCGGACGCCTTGACGCAAAATTAGTCGCTAGTTCGTATTGGTACGCCAAATTCAGGACGGTGCGGTCGCCCCCAGGTTTTCCAACGATCTGCAAGCCAATTGGCATGGCATGGATGTCGAACCCGCAGGGAACACTGACAGCCGGCAGACCGTAGTAGTTGGCAAATGCAGTGTTTTCGGCCGCGACCCCTTGCGAAGGGTTCCTTACAGCTTCTTTGAGCGTAGGAACGGTCGAGTTGAGTGTCGGGAGCACGATAACATCGACTTCCACAAATGCTTTGTCGGCAATATTGTTTCGGTCATTCTCTATACTGGAAAAATTGTCCTGGCTGGGATCGCCAAATGGCACTGCGATATCAATTATTTCATATCCGGCGTCCCGTAAAGTGGTCACCGCACTATCAATTCTCTGCTTAACTTTTATAGTGGACTTAATATTGTTACCAACGCCTATTCGAATTCCCTTGTTGGGCTTTTCGATGTCCGCGAAAAAGTTCTGATCACCTTGGTTAGATAGTATATCTAGTAAGATCGCTGTATCGTTGGCGCTGCGCGTAGTGACAGCAGCATGCCCCATCCAGCGAATGAATTCATCAACTGGCTCGTCGCCTAGAATACCCTTGGTGCTGATCAAATCATAGCTGCCCTTAAATCCAACTATACCGCAGCAAGCAGCCGGCAGGCGTACCGAACCAACTGCGTCGGTATCAACGGTCGCGTAACAGAGCCCGGCAGCAACAGCCGCCGCAGATCCTGCTGAAGAGCCACCAGTAACATAGTCGCTATTCCATGGATTGCGCACGGGCCCAAAAAAGCTTGTCAGCCCGGTGGTCGCCATCCCCAGTGCGTCCATATTGGTCTTGCCTAGAATAATTGCGCCAGCCTGCTTCAGTTTCTTTACGGCTTCTGCATCGGCGCTTGCCACGCGGCTTTTGAAATGCTCAAACCCCGCAGTCGTCTTGACACCTTCCGCGTCGTAAAAGTCCTTCACCGCCACCGGGATGCCATGTAGCGGGCCTCGCCATTTACCTGCCTTGATTTCCGCTTCTGCGGCCCTTGCCTGGTCCCGCGCCTCATTGCCCAGCACGGTGATAAAGGCATTTAATGAGGAATTAAGAGCATCGATACGCACCAAACATGCTTCAACCGCCTCGACCGGTGATACCTTTCTTGCATGGATTTCATTGCTTAATTCACGAATGCTGGCGTAGTGCATAGTGTCATCCCTGTTGCTCTGCGGTGCTCTTTGTGTGCTTCCAAGCCTCTAGGTGGGAAATGCATGAGATGCTTTTGTCATCCGTCACGATCTGAACCCCAGCTATGGGTCGGGGACTGCGGCCAGCCTGGGGGCGAGTCCTCCCAATCCTCCTGCCGTCCGTAGGGGGTCATGTCGAGCAGCGCACGAAAGCCGGCCGGCTCGACGCCGCGACCGTCCGCGAAATAGCTGCGATAGACGCCGCCAGAATCGTCCCGGAGAAAGACGCTGATCCCAAAGTCGTCATCTCCTGCGATGCCCATGTCGGCATTGAAGCGGCTGTCGCCATACGACCAGATCGGCATGGTCCACCCTTTGCGCGACCACAGGGCGGCGAGGCGCTCGTAGGCCGACCGTGCGACCACGGCGAAGGTGGTGTCGCGCGCGTTGAGATGTGCGAGGTGCCCGACGTCGTCCATGCGCCGGCAGCAGCCGGGGCAAGGTGTGTCCCGGTCAGGGGCGTACATGAAGTGATAAACGATAAGTTGGCGTCGGCCCTCGAACAGATCGACAAGGGTCCGAAAGCCCTCAGGACCTTCGAACTGATAGCCATTTTCGACTGGCGTCATCGGCAATCGCCTGCGTTCCGCCGCGAGCCCGTCGAGCATTCTCGTGGCTTCTTTCTCCTTGACGAGGAGTTGCCGCCGCACCCGGTTCCATTCGGCGATCGAGACGACCGGCGGCATGGCGAGCGGTTGTTCCCGCCCACCATTACCGCCGGCTCCGCAATGCCCGCAGGCCCGCCGCGACAAGGAGTCTTGATCCGCTGGAGCGCTCATCGCCGATCTCCCTATTTCGACCACTGGACGTCGAGCGCGGTGATGATGGGTTCCCCCAGGAGGAGCGGCGAGACTTCCTCGTAGTAGGCCGCGTATTGCGGGGTCTTGACAAACGCCGTGGCAGCTTCCCGATCAGGGTATTTCTGGAACGCGCAGATGCTGTCCGGATCTTCGCCGAAGCCATAGAAATAGGCGACATGATCCTCATTCGCGGCGACCGTGGGCTTTATGTGCTTGCGCCAGACCGCCTCGACGTCGTCTCGTTTGCCCGGCTTGGTCCGGTGCTGAATGAAGAGTGCGTACCCTGCCATGTCTTTTCCTTTCGAGGTTAGTTTGTGGTCGCCGCCGAGGTCGGAGACGGCTTTGTTCGGCCGCGCGACGTGCCAAGCCAGGAGCCGCAAAGGATGAGAGCGAAGGCCAGGAGAATACGGCCGTCGAGCGGTTCGCTTAAGACGAGGACCCCGGCGGCGATCGCTATCGCTGGCGCAACATAGGTAATGACGACGGCGCGCTCGGGACCGATCTCGCGCACCAGCAGAAAGAACGTCGCGAAGGCCAGCGCCGTGCAGAAAACGCCCAGCGCCACAATCGACCAGATCACCGCAGCGGAGGGCGTCGTGGCCGGCCAGGCTTGGATCGCGGGCGCGGCGTAGAATAGGGCGACCCCGACAAGGCAGAGAGCCGTGAGCGGGGCAGGAGGCGCATCGCCAAGCCACCGTGACGCGATGATCGATCCGAGTGCGTAGCAGACGGACGCCAGAAGGATCTCGCCAACGGCGAGTAGCCCGCCGCCAAGCGTCGGCATGGCCAGAACGAACACACCGGCGAAGCCCAGGAACAAGCCCAACCAACGTCTCGGGCCGAGTTCCTCGCCCGATCCCGTCAACTTGGAGATCGCCACGGTCACGACCGGCGTGAGTGCGATAAGCAGCCCAGCGGTGGAACTGTCGACACTGATTTCTCCGTAGGCGATCAGGCCCCAGGGCAGGATCATCTCGGTAACGCAGAAGGCGACGATCGCCAGCCTCTTGGCTCTCACCCAACCAAAGTCGCTCGCGAAAAGCGCGAATGGAAGCAGGGCCAGCGCGCCGACCGCCGCCCGCGCGAATACGAGGAACGGCACGGAGACTTCCGTGACTGCGACCTTGATCATAAGGTAGGGTACGCCCCACAGGATGCTGAGCAACGCGAACAGCAAAAGTCCGCGCCGTGTCATGTCGACCGCTGCGCAAGGAACGTGTTCCATGCGTCGTTGTCGCAATCGACGCTGTATTCGTCCCACGCCAGGACAAATCCCGCCGCTTCCATGCGTGCGGCGAAGTCGTCGCGATGCCAATACACGGTATGATACTTGCCGCTGGTCTCGCCGTCGCCGTCACGCATCGACACAAGGAAGGCGCCGTCCGGGCGCAGTGCCTGCGCGATCCTCGTCAGCACCTGATCGATCTGATCGCGCGGTACATGGATGAGCACGCACAAGGCGACCACCGCGTCATAGGGGCCACCCAGATCGTCGGTGATCACATTCAGAAGGTCGCCCTGTTTGCCGCGCTCCGCCTGTATTTCCAGGAACCGCCGCGTCGCGTCGGTGCGCCGTACCGAGACCCCCAAGGTCTCGAGGAAATCCGCCTCCCATCCCGGACCGGATCCGATCTCAAGAATGCGGCCGCCATTGCCAGTTGCTTCCGCGACGCGCCTCAGAGCGGCCTCAACATCGGGCGATGGGCCACCGAGGCGGCTGTACTGTTCGGCGAACCCTTCATAGGATTCAATCGTTCGCCGGCTGTCCGCTAATGACTTGGGAGAAATCGTCACATGGTCTCCGAGATCGGGTTGTATGACCGCCCGGCAGGGCAATCCTCAACCACACTCGGTCTAAGCCTGGGGCGAGCGCATCAGGCAAAATGCCTAGAAGCGTTCCCGAGTCCGCGTTCCGTCGTTCTGATCAAACTGGATCTACTATGTGGAGGCGATGCGCCATTGCCGCTGCGGCGCTACGCGTCGGGACAGCCAGCTTGCCCAAAATGTTGGAGACGTGAACGCTGGCCGTCTTTGATGAAATGAAAAGGTCGGTGGCGATCTGACGATTGCTGCACCCGGCGGCAACGAGCCGAAGCACCTCGAGTTCCCTATCCGTTAGGCCGTGTGGCGCCTTCAGCACAATCCTCTCCTCGTCGACTTTGAGGCGGACACGCGCCCTTGCCGCAAGAGCGTGCACCTGTTCGAGTAGGCGGCGTGCCCCGCTTCTTTCGGCGGTTTCCGCGCTTAGACGCAAGTGTGCTGCGCCTGCCGCACGCTTGCCTGCATTGATCGCCGCGGTGCCTGCCCGCATAAGGGCATAAGCCTGCCGGGCAGGCTGGCTCAAATGCGCCCAGGCATCCGCCGCAGCTTCCCAGGCATTGAGGTCGGACCTGTTCGCGCGCGACGTTTCGGCGTGGAAGGTCAATGACTCTGCATCACCAACGGCCCCGTCGCACCGCATGCCGGTTGTGAGATCGGCCAACTGCCGCACGAGGTCCTTCTGGCCAGCATCGACAGCAACCCGCACCGCCGAATTCAATAGGGGCCAAAGAAAACAATCGTTGCCTTTGAACTTTATTGGTACCGTCCTGGCCAGCGTGACTGCTTCTTCCAGTTCGCCGTTCGCACCATTGCGTTCGATCTCGAATCTTAGAAGGCTTGCTGCACACCGGGCTGCTGCCTGTGGACCGTATGGCAGCGAGTGCAACGACCGAACCGCATCGGCAACACGCTCCAGGTCACCCAGTACCAGGGCGATTTCGGCCTGGCACTCAAACACGTCAACAAGACCGAGCGGAAGCGGATCCAGCGCGGCTATCTTCTCGCAGATTTCCACGGCTTTGGTAATACGTCCGGTCACGAGAAAGGACCGACATAAAGGTGAGCCGACAGCAACTCCCATGTACCGCGCCTGGCCAAGCTCCACGGTTCGCGCAAACAAAGTCTGTCCAGCGTCGATAGCCAGCGTGTACTCTCCAGCCTCGTACAACGCTTGAAGCAGGCCCGCGCTGCCCAAGACTTCCAGCCGGCCGAATCCAGCGCACTTCGCTCGCGCGACGGCATTCCCGAAGCCGTCTATCTGCGCACGCGAGAATGGCGCTGCGAGGTGTGCGTCAACGAGCAGAGCTTCAATCTTGTATTCCTCGTCATCCAACTCCTCAGCCAAGCGGTACAATTCCTCGCCAAACCGCCTGGCCTCTGCACACTCGTCACGCAAGATTAGCGCCCGACAAAGTTGACCGAGCGTCTCGGCCCGAAGTCGCGTAGGGCTCTTGGCAATACCCAACGCGCACCGAAGGTCGGTGATTTCGCCAGGAAGCAGACCCTGTTGACGCATCATCGCGCGTTGCAGGAGAAGGGCAGCCGACCGCTCCTCCAGACGACCTTGGTCAAGCTCGTTCAGCGCTTCTTCGACAAATGCCAGACCTTCTTCCGCTTCCGCGGCCCAACACGCAGCATCGGCGGCGAGTTCAAGCACCCTAGAGCGATCCGCACGGATCAGCGGTGCTGGGTTCTCCGCGCGAGGCCAAGCATCGAGCACCAGCTTCAGCATCTGCAATTGTTCCGGATATGCCAGCGCTGATGCCGCCTCGGCCGCTGCCTGCCAGGCCGATGTTAGGGTTCGTTCGGCTTCTCCAGCGCCGTGCCAGTGGCGAGCGAGCGCAACCGAGTGCCAAATTCGATGACTTGGAACGGGTCCATTTTCGAGGACTTCGGCATAAGCGCGATGAATCGCGATGACCTCTCCAACGATGAGATCGTTCCTGATAGCTTCGTGGATAAGCGCATGCCGGAACGCATATTCGTCTCCGTCCGGAACGAGGATGCCAGCCGCGATGGCTGGACGTAGCAACTCCGCCATTGCGAGATTGGATCGACCCGCAACCCGGCAAAGCAGAGAATGTGCGATACGGGAGCCGCCGAGCGCGGCCGTGCGCAGGACGTCCCATGTCGCGCGCGGCAGTTCCCGCCCTGCCCTCAACAGGAAATCGCTCAGCGAGCCCGGGAGATGTGTCCGCAATTCGCCCCTCTGATCGACAAGCGCCTCGGTGAAAAGCGGGATTCCGGAGCCGCGCGCGTGGACCTGATTGATCATCGCCTGCGTTGGCGAATGTCCCAAAAGCCCCTCGAGTTGCGTCGCAACCTCGGCCCGATTGAGTCGTGGGAGACGTACGAGTTCCGCCCCGTCGGTACGGACGATATCCGCGACCATGGCGCGAAGCGCACTTGCGAAATTCAGATCCTCTGGGCGATAGGAGACTATCAACAGCACCGGAACGTTCTTCAATCGCGCTGTCAGAAAGCGAAGCAAATCGCTCGTCGGCTGATCGGCCCAGTGAATGTCCTCAATCGCTAGGATCAAGGGTTTCTCTCTAGCTATCTCCTCAAACAGTTTGCGCAGGACCTCGAACAGCCGTGCTCTAGCGGTTCCGGCATCGACGCGTCTCGAAACCTCACCAAACTCGGGCAGAAGCCATGCGAGTTCTCTGGTTCCTTCGGCGCCAATGATTGACCGCACGTTCGCTATGCCGCGCAGTCGCACAAGCTCAAGCAGCGCTGCCGTAAAGGGCGCATAGGGTAATGCGCACTCTCGTTGCTCGATACATGCGCCGCCCAAGTTCAGTGCGCGGTCACGCACCCGCTCGACGAATTCCGCGATCAACCGGCTCTTTCCGCCACCCGCCTCCGCTCCAAGAAGGATGGTGCGTTGCCTCCCCCCGGAAACCTGACGGAATGCTGTTTCCATCAGTTCGAGTTCCGCAACGCGTCCAGCCAATCGGGCACTAATGTGAGATGCCAAACCGAGATTCTCCTTTAATTTCCAGCGTGATCCTACCAGATGCGCCGGTGCAGTCATCCATCTATTGAAATGCCGACGAAGCTACTGAAAATGAAATAGAATACGTTCGGTCGTCCATCTGCGGTGCCTCATATCCATCTCCAGCGCAGCCAGCTACCAGCACGGTCGGTTTTTTTCATGTGCCCGATTGATGAACTTGGCTGTTGGTTGGTTGGCGCCCTTGGTTCGCAATGGTCATTGTGGCACGCTTCGGCATCGTCATTTGACCGGGACCGAAAGTGGTGGGCAGGGCACTGAACGCGATGTTACGGACCAGAGCGCCGTTGTGATTGCGCATTACTTTAGCGTTCTCGCCGTCGCTGATAGGATGATAGGATCGTGCCGGACGAAGACATATCCGACCGAGGGGGTTCCATGCTGACGGCTCGTGAACCCAAGAATGAGACAACGAGGCTCATCGTAGGCCGGCTTTGGTGCGTTTCGGACGCAACCGCGGATGGATACGAGACGGTTTTGCCTTCGGGGCGAGCGCAGATCATTTTTAGCCTTTCAGGAACCCCACTTCGCGAACATGATCCCGACGACCCGCATCGGGGATTGGGCTCGCTGCACGTGTTTCAAGGCCCTTCGACCTTGCCTCGCCGTATTTCGCGCAAGCCCCAGATTTCGCTGTGCGGGGTCAGTTTCCAGCCCGGCGGCGCCGGTGCGCTCTTCGGACCGATCCACAACACCGCCGACCACGTGATCGATCTCACGCGGTTCTGGGGCAGCGATGCCGCTCGCCTCGGAGACAAGCTCCGAAACTTCAAGACACACCACGCCAAGCTTGATCTTCTCGAAAACGAAATCGAAAAGCGAATTGACGATACCTCGGCAATGGTGGAGTTGAATCGAGGGATTGAGCGCCTGAGAACGGGGATGGCCATAAAGGACGTCGCCGAAGAGTTGAGGCTTTCGCCCTATGTGTTCAGAAAGCTGTTCCTCAGAAACGTTAGCCTCACACCGAAGCGCTATCTCAGGATCGAGAGGTTCCGAGCGACGATCAACCGGTTGACGCCAGCCGCGTCTCTGGCGGATTTGGCGTTCGATGCGCAGTTCTCGGACCAGTCGCATATGACGCGAGAGGTTGAACATTTTGCATCGATGACGCCGGGCCGCCTGCGCGCCAGCGTTCGGCCATATGTCGGGCATGTATTAGATACGGCCCCTTAGTTTTTGTTCAAGACGTGCTCCAGTCCGGGCGACTATGCGTTGTCATCCAATGACGCGGACAGGAGGTCATGATGTCAGCGCCCCCCAATCCCAGAAGTTTCTTTCCCCGGCTGATCGTCCGGGATGTCGATGCTGCCATCGAGTTCTATCAGAAAGCCTTTTGCGCCGAGCTCGTGGAACGCTTTGCCGAACCGGATGGCCGCGTGGGTTTTGCCAAGCTCACACTCGGAGACTTCCCGCTTTCACTAAGTGAGGAAGTGTCAGAATGGGGGTGGATTTCTCCCGTGTCTTTGGGCGGCTCTCCAGTGCTGATTCAGCTCGAACTCGAAGACTGTGATATGGTTGCCGAGAAGATGGTTGCAGAAAGGGCCGAAGTCGTCATTCCGATCAAGGACCGCCCTTACGGAAAGCGCGAAGGTCGTATTCGCGACCCGTTCGGACATCTTTGGATCCTGAGCCAACAGGTGGAGGGATGACCGTACTTCGCATCATGGCGAATATCGCAGCAGACACCGTCCCGGACGTTAGGAAGTTCTATTCCGAACTTTTCGGGCTCGATGCTGTCATGGACCTCGGATGGATCGTCACGCTGGCATCCCGCGAGACTGCGTTCCCCCAGATCAGCATCCTCAGCGAGGGCAGCTCAGGCGCGCCTGTGCCCGATGTATCGATCGAAGTCGACAATGTGGATGAGGTGTATCGTCGTGCGAAAGAGAACGGATGCAAGGTCGTCTATGATCTCGTCGACGAACCGTGGGGCGTAAGACGTTTCTTCATTTCCGACCCGACCGGCAAGTTGCTCAACGTGCTCTCGCATCTTCGCTAGAAATTGTCAGCAACGCGGGACCGTGGCGACCTTCCAAACATACAGGCGAACGACTGGAAGGGGTCGAACCTTGCCGATCAGGTAGCGGCGAAACGCCTACCGTGATTCTGTCTCCCAATGATGCACAGGGGCTGATTGGTGCGGTAGGTGAGGCCGCCCGACGAGTCAGCCGCTGCGCCAAGAGCGGGCTTCGACGTTCGGCAGCAGCGGTGCCTCTTAGCCGGCGGAACAAATGCCGATCTCAAGACAATCCTCCGTTGCGCGCTATCTGCCACAGAGCAGATGACATGAGCGGCTACAATCGGGAGCGCAAACAAAGGATTGCTACGGATTAGGACCGCATAGAATGGATATTGAGCCAGCGCCGTAAGCAGCCCAAGGACCACATTGCCAATCTGCGCCGCTCCCAGAAACATCTCCAAGGAGGAGGAGATAGCCGGGAACGTTGGTGCCGTGCCCCGCTTCCCATTGTGAAAATCGAAACGGCGATGGCCACCACACCAATCACAAGCCCCGTAGCCATGACCCTGAGCATTCTCGCGTCCGATTCACTGACTCAACTGAAATGTTGTTACAATTGATCACCGCGACCTCGCGGGTCGTGAGGCGACGAGGCCGGTATTCTGACCTCCGGTCTCAAGGACAAATTTACCCTTGGATCCCGACGCAAACTATTGGGCAGAATACCTAGACTCGTACGCGAAATGCCCGATGCACGGGGCCCACCTTAGGATTTGCATTGCGTTCGTGGCGCCCGGCTGAGCCAGTTGGCGGTGCCGCGGCGAGGTATGGAAACAAGGAGGAGGACATTTGTGGCCACCCCCGTGATTTATGGATTTTTCGGAAGCTCATATGTCCAACGTGCGCGGGCGGTGCTGGAAGAGGGGGCGTGGAATATCCGAGGATCGGCACTTGGATCCCGGCTATGGGAGCGAGATTTTCTATGAAGAAGGCTGCGCACCACATCCGATGATTAACTCCGTGCACCCCGAACCGGTATGGCGTCACCGTTCGAACCACATCATCGCGGCAGAACTTCCAGAAGCCGGGCGCGCCGAACAATTGTGGGCTCGCCGAGTCGCCGAGTACCGGTTCGAGTTATGTTGCATACCGTTCTACCTCTACGACGTCGCCCTTGGCGACGTCGTAGAGACCGACCGGACATATCGGATCACCAAGGTGATTGAACCATCAGGACGCTTCGCGTTTCGTGTCTGGTTCGGTGAATCGACGTACCCCCAGGGTCAGATTATCGGCGAACTGATGGCACTCGGCGCACTGGTAGAGCGCTCGTCGGCCAACCTGATCGCGGTCGATGCCGCGGATGCCACAATGGCGCAGGCCGTGGCAAACCTCCTTAAAGCTCATGAAGATCGACGGCACCTGATTTACGAGACCGGGCGCCTGTCAAAACCTTGGTGGCGGCGGTGGCCAAGGCAAACGTGAGCCGAGGATCAAGGCGTCGCCAAGCATCGGACTCTGAGGCAACGGTTGCGACAATGCGCTCGATGGCCTCCCTCAGAGAGATCGTGCCACGCCGCTGTTCGCTGTCATCCTGGCGCGTAAAACGACCGCTAGCGATGCCGTCGTACATGCCGAGCAGGGCGCTCGCCAACTCGGTGGGCA
>JBGTLX010000494.1:0-2914 GCA_041743855.1 Rhizobiaceae bacterium
ACCGCGCCGCGCTCGCCATCGACGCCGGTGGCCCTGCCGCCGACTTCCGCAAGACGCTGATCGCCCTGATCGACGGCCTGACCACGGGCTGATCCCGATAAGTGAAACTAACGCATGATCCCGAAAAATGGATCGGGTTTCGGATAAGATCCTGCTTCGGTTCAAAGTGTTAGAGTGTCCTTTGCGCGTCCGAAGAGACGCGCGGCCTCTAATCGAAAATCCGGTCGCCCTGCTCGTCGATGATCTGCTGGCCCTTTTTCAGCGCCACGTCGACGGCGTCGTCCAGCCCGGAAAAACGGTCTGCGCGCACGAAGCGATGCTCCTTGAGAACGCCGCCGATTTCTTTTGACACCACGCCGCAGGTCTGGAACTGGCCGTCCTGCTTGTAGGGCGTGGCGCTGATCGTAAACCCCTTGTGCTCGATCTGCTTGGCCGGCTTTGCCGCGCCCGGATCAACGCTTTCCGCCGAATCGCCACCGAACAAGCGCTTGAGAAAAGACATGGCCACCCCGCTCCTGATCTTCTCGACAGGATAACGTGTCCGCAAAGCGAGGTCGAGAGCCGCGACGCGACGTGCGACGCGGCCGTCGACAGCCAAGATCGGATATGACCTGGCTAGTGGTCCGATTCCGACATTTGCATCCCTCTGGGCCAAACTCCGAGCAAATGTCGGAATCAAAGGACCACTAGGTAACCATTTGATTCTAGTGGAGCTTTGAATTTGACATTTGATACAGCGCCAGCCGCAAATGGGAATCAAATGTCAAATTCGCTCCACTAGTTTCAACCCAAAGAGGCGAATATCTCGCGATACTTGGCTTCCGGAAATGCTTTCATCGTATGCGTTCGGATGCTGCCGCCCATACCCGTCTTCAGCAGAAGCCGGGCGAGCGCCTCATCGTCCGGCGCTTCCACGACCGCTACGAGGTCGTATTTTCCCATGGTCATGTAAAACGACTTGAACGAGCCGCCTAACTCGCCAAGCATCTTCTTTGCCGCATCGAGGCGCCCTGGCGATGCGCGGACATCGACGGCGCCTTTGTCTGTCCAGTTGATGAGCATGATGTAGGTATTCATCGCATACCTCCCTCCGGTCCCTGGAGCGCGGCTCAATTGCCGGGACGGGCGCCGGTTAGTCGCCCTGAGATTGCATCCAACGCCAAAAATCATCCTCCTTTGAGGCGGAGTTCGCAAGCGAGTCCTGTGGTTGGAAGACCGTGCCTAAAGACACGCAATCGGAGACAGCCGCGCTACCGCTCGGTCAAAGCAAGCTTCGCGCCCAAGGCCACGAAGGCCGCGGCGAAGGTCCGGCGCATCCATGTCATCACCAACGGGCTCGACGTGACGCGCGCGCGCATCGCCGCCGCGCACAGCCCGTAGATCGCGAAGATGACGAAGGTCGCCGCCATGAACGCGCCGGAGAGTTCGAGCATCCGCATCAGAACCTGCGGTTCGTTGGGCGCGATGAACTGCGGCAGGAACGCGACGAAGAAGATGGAGAGCTTCGGGTTGAGCACGTTGATCAGCACGCCGTCGACAAGCACCTGGCGGGCGGTCCGTGCGTCGGGCCTGTCGTCGATTTTCAGCGCGCCGTGCTGGCGCAGCGTGCTCCACGCCATGTAGAGCAGATAGGCTACGCCGGCATATTTGACGATCTCGAAAGCCAGCGCGCTGGCGTGCAGAAGTGCGGCCAGTCCGGTCAGCGCGGCGATCAGATGCGGGACAATGCCGAGCGTGCAGGCGAAGGCTGCGAGCACGCTGGCCCGGCCGCCGCGCGACAGGCCGGCGGCCAGCGTATAGACGACGCCTGTCCCCGGCGACGCGACAATGATCAGCGTGGTGAGCAGGAATTCGATCGACATGGCCAGTCCTCCCGACGGCAACATAGCGCGTGAGCAATTGGCGCGAAAGGCCGGCCGGCTTCGGCCTACGGAACGTCCTCGGACGCTGAAGGTTAAGCCGTTTACCCCGCCTTTCGCCTTGAACCGCCCTCGGTTAAGTCAAAGGCCGTTGGCAATCGAAAGGGATCTGCATGCGGAATTTGGTCGTGACGGGCGTATCGACCGGCATCGGTCTCGAAATCCTCAAACTCGCCATCGAAAACGGCGTCCATGTCTTCGGCAGCGTCCGCAAGCCGGAAGACGCCCGGCGTCTCACGGCGGAATTTGGCAAGGAAAGTTTCTCACCTCTTGTTTTCGATGTTCGCGACGAGAAGGAGGTGGCCAAGGCCGCATCCGCGGTTCGCAAGAAGCTGGATGGCCGCACGCTGTTCGGACTGGTCAACAATGCCGGCGCCGGGCTGATCGGCCCGCTCCTGCACCAGCCCATGGAAGAGATCCGGACGGTCGTCGACACCAATGTCATTGGCACTCTGGTCGTGACGCGCGCTTTCGCGCCGCTGCTGGGCGCCGATCAGGTTCTGCAAGGGCAAAAAGGGCGCATCGTCAACATGTCTTCGCTTGGCGGCAAGTTCCCTCAACCGTTCGCGGTGGCCTATGTCGCCTCCAAACATGCCATCGAAGGCATATCCGGGGTGATGCGGATCGAACTCAATCTCTACGGCATCAAGGTGGCGGTCGTCGGCCCGGCAAGCGTGGCGACGCCTATCTGGGATCACGCCGAACAGGCCTTGGGAAAATACGCGGACACGGATTACGGTGAAGCCTTCGACCGGGGCGTCGGCAGCATCGTCAAATCGTCACGCGAAAGTGGGCTGAAACCCCGGAAAGTGGCCGAAACGGTGTGGCAGGCATTGACCGCAAGCCGGCCGCGCCTGCGCTATTCGCCAGCGGCCCAGCCCATACGCGAGCAGTTCCTGCCGAGGATGCTGCCGGAGCGCCTCACCAACAGCCTGTTTGCGAAGGGACTCGGACTTCAGCCGGAAAAACTTAAGCCAAGTGGTAAAGGCGTGGGG
>JBGTLX010000495.1:0-4177 GCA_041743855.1 Rhizobiaceae bacterium
GAGCGGCAGGACCCGGAATACCGCAAGCTGGCCGACGAGATCTGCACCTCGCACATCTCCTATCCGGGCTTGCAGGCGGTGCTGAAGCTGCTTTTGTCCGAGCGCGTTTCCATCCGCAATCTGCATTTGATCATCGAGGCGATTGCCGAGATCGCGCCGCATGTGCGCCGCACCGAGCAGATCGTCGAGCATGTCCGCATCCGCATGGCGCAGCAGATCTGCGGCGATCTGAGCGAAGGCGGCGTGCTCAAGGTGCTGCGCCTCGGCAGCCGCTGGGACCTGGCCTTTCATCAGAGCCTCAAGCGCGACGCCAAGGGCGAGGTGCGCGAATTCGACATCGACCCGCGCCAGCTTGAAGAATTCGGCCAGGAAGCGACGAAGGCTATTCGCGCGCATCTCGACGCCGGCGAACGTTTCGTGCTGGTCACCGCGCCCGACGCGCGGCCCTATGTCCGCATGATCGTCGAGCGGCTGTTCGCGACGCTCCCTGTGCTCTCCCATGTCGAAATCGCCCGCGGCGTCGAGATTCACATTCTTGGGACCATCTCTTGAACCAACTGGCCGAAGGCGTCGTGCTGGCGGCCTTCCTCGCCTTCTGCCGCATCGGCGGCTGTTTCCTGCTGATGCCGGGCCTGGCCAGCGTGCGCGTGCCGCTGCAGATCAGGCTGTTCGTAGCGCTCGCGGCCACCGGCGGCCTGCTCGTTCACCTCTGGGACCAGATCTATCCCTTCGTCGATCGGCGTCCCGAAATCCTCGCTCCGATGATCGTATCGGAGCTTCTGATCGGCGGCCTGATCGGCATCATGGCGCGGCTCTACATCCTTGCGCTGCAGTTCATGGGCGCCGGCATCGCCATGCTGATCGGCTATGGCGGCATGAGCGGGCCGGGCGTCGAGGATGGCGAGCCGCAGGCCGCACTCGCCTCGATCATCTCGTTTTCGGCGCTGCTGCTGCTCTTCGTCTTCGACTTCCACCACGAGATCGTCCGCGCCCTCGTGGCTTCCTATGAGGTCGCGCCGATCAACGTCTTCTTCAACCCGCAGGCGGCGCTCGTCGATGTCGCCGATACGATTTCGGAAGCGTTCTTCGTCGTGCTGAGGCTCGGCAGTCCGTTCGTCGCCTATGCGCTGCTGGTCAATCTGACCATCGGCTTCGTCAACAAGCTGGTGCCGCAGATTCCGGTCTATTTCATCTCGCTGCCCTTCGTTATCGCCGCCGGGCTGATCATCTTCTATTTCGCCATCGGCACCATGCTCAGCCTGTTTGCCGATGGTTTTGCCACCATCACGGTCGGGAGGTAGGCCCATGACGACAAGGCGCGAAAGACTGAAAAAACTGGTCTCCGTGCAGGAGCAGCTGAAGGCGCTGCATGAAATGCGCCATGCCGGTTTTCTGGCGCAGGCAGCAAGCGCCGGACAGGAAGCCGAGGAACTGGCTGCGCGATCCGACGGCGAAACCTCGCTGTCGGGCCTGTTCCCCGACCTTTACAACCGCCGCATCACCCAAGCGTTGACGCGGCAGGCCGACAACCGCGAGCTGGCGCGCGCCGAGGCAAGCCATGTGGCTGCCGCGACGGCGCGCACCAACATGGTCGAGCGGTCATACCGCGAAGCTCGGCAAAAGGACGACCGCGCCAGAGGCGAGCGCGACACGCTGGAAATGATCGAACAATTGCGTGGGCACGCGACCGGAGACGAGTAAGCCTGCCACAAGTTTAAACGTCCATGATCGCGACAGGAAAAAGGTGAAGGACTAGGCCCCTTGGCGATCACAACCCCCGGCGACATTGTTCTGGACGTGGCGCGCGCGGTCGATCCGTCGATCGTGGAGGCCGCACGGACAAAGCTGGCTGGACGCTCGGCCGCGGCATCGCCCAATGGCGTCTTTTCGCTGACCGAGGCGATCGCCAACAGGCCGGCCTCGACCAAGAACGAGGCGACCGAACCTTTCAAGCACTTCGAGGCGATGGTTCTCCAGACTTTCATCCAGAACATGCTGCCCAAGGACGCCGGCACGGTTTACGGCAAGGGCATGGCCGGCGACATATGGAAGTCGCTGCTGGCCGAACAGCTCGCCAATGTCATGGCCGAGCGCGGCGGCATCGGCATTTCCGAGCGGGTTCTCGGCGACCATTCCGTCCGGGACGAGAAGAAAGTCTCCGTCGGGCCGGTCTCGGGCGGGCCGGAGCAGGCGGCAATCGACAGCCAAGCCATGCTTTCGACGGCACTTGTCGAGGAAATCCAGCGCAGGATGATAAAATCACTTGCCGGGGATGACGCTCCTGCGGGGCAGGAAACCTCGTTGCAGAAGCATAGCGGGTAAGAGCGATGGAATACGGACCGACCACGCAGAACCTGGCTTTGCGCCCTGTCGAGGCAATGGCCGCACAGGCGCGCCCGGGCAATCTCGACGCCATCATCGGGCGCATCGAACAGGCCGTCGAGGACGAAACCTCGGCGATCCGGACCGATGTCAATTTCGACATCAAGGCTTCCAACGAGCGCAAGAGCCGCCACCTTTATGAACTGGCGCGGGCGATGAAATCGATCGGCGACGCCGGTCTGCCGGCCGAACACCGCACCGGGCTGCAGCGGCTGCGCGAAAAGCTGGCGACCAACGAAGCCGCCATCCGCGCCCATCTGAATGCCGTCGGCGAGATCGCGGCCCTGATGCAAAGCGCCATCCAGAACGCCGAAACGGACGGAACCTACTCGGCCGGTCAATTCGGGTGGGCGCGGTGATCAAGTTCATCGGCGCGGCCATCTGGATCTGCGCCGTCACCATCGGCGCGGTGTTCTTCGCGTTTCAGTCGGCGGACACGGCCCCGGGCGCGCAGGAACCGGCGGCCATGATGGGCGGACTGGACTACGTGAAAACCGAAGTCATCTCGGTGCCGCTGCTCCGAAACACGGAGATCGACGGGTATTTCCTGACCAGGCTGGTCTATACGGTCGAGCCGGAGATGATGGCCAACCTCTCGATCCCAGCGGAATCGCTCATCGTGGACGAGGTCTATACCTATCTCTTTTCCCACCCGCTGATCGATTTCTCAAAACCCGAATCGATCGACCTCGATGCATTTCGCGCCGCCATCCGCGATCGCATCAATCTGCGGACGGAAACGAAACTCGTGCATGAGGTTCTGGTCGAACAGATCGATTTCCTGACGAAGAACGAAATCCGCGACAACACCATCCGCCGCAAGGACTACCAGGCCGAGCTGCTGGCCACGCAGCCCGAGCCGGAACTGGAAACTTCGGCCCCTCTGCACTGACACCGCCGCAACCAAAGTTGGGGTGCGCCATTGATGTGAACGTCAACCCGCAGCTATAGAGCTGACCGGAAGCTGCATTTGACGGCGCGTTGGATTTACGAGGAAAAGCAATGGGCGTTCAGGAAATTGCCGACAAGATGAAGTCGCGGGTCGAGAGTTCGGGCTTCGATCGCTCGGTCAAGTTCGATACCGGCGGCGACGGCGTGATCGTCATCGACGGTTCGACCATCTCGACCGCCGACAGCGAAACCGACTGCACGATCAAGCTTTCGCTGGACGATCTGGAGGAACTGGTCGCCGGGGAATTGAACCCGACGATGGCTTTCATGTCCGGCAAGATCAAGGTCGAGGGCGACATGTCCGTCGCCATGGCGCTGAGCCAGCTTCTCTGAATTACTGATTTCGCGGGCGTCAGGCCGCGATCCGAAACAGCTCGGGCTTCGCTTTACGGCCCGCTGCCTTCAGCACGCCATACGTTCCGTCCAGCGCACCGTCGGCCAGTTCGAGCGCCAGAAGCCGATGGCGCTCGTAGGGACCCGGCATGGCGAGGTTGCCGGTCTTTTCCGAGGAAAAGCCGAAGCGCGCATAATAGGCCTCGTCGCCGACCAGCAGAATAGCGCAGTGGCCGAGACGGCGCGCTTCTGCAATCGCATTCAGCATCAACGCCTTACCGATCCCCGCGCCTTTCAGCGACGGATCGGCCGCGAGCGGGCCGAGCAGCAGTGCCGGCCGGCCGCCCTCGTCCAGGCTTACATCCCACAGCCGCACGGTGCCGACGACCGTTCCCGCCTCGCTCAGTGCGACGAACGACAACCCCTCGGACGGACGGCGGCCGCGGCGCAGCCTTTCCGACGATTTGCGCCGGCGCGCCGGTCCCATGGCGCGGTCGAGCAACGCGTCGCG
>JBGTLX010000496.1:0-5734 GCA_041743855.1 Rhizobiaceae bacterium
CGCCACAGCCGCGATGGGCTCCTTCTTCGCCGGCACCGTCGCCACGCTTCTGCTGGCGGTGGCAGCCCCGCCCCTGGCGGCGGTGGCGCTGAAATTCGGTTCGGCCGAATATTTTTCCCTGATCGTCCTGGGGCTCGTCGCGTCGGTGGCGCTCGCGCACGGGTCGATCAGCAAGGCGCTCGCCATGATCGTCCTTGGATTGCTGCTCGGCATGGTCGGACAGGACATCTATACCGGCACGCCGCGCTTCACCTTCGGATTCTTCGAACTCTACAACGGCATCAACTTCGTCTCGGTCGCCGTCGGCGTGTTTGGAGTCGCCGAAATCCTGCGCAATCTGGAGAATGAGGCAACCCGCACCGCAGTGGTGAAGCATGTGAGCAATCTCTGGCTGACCAGAGACGACTGGAAGCGGATCGCCATGCCGATCCTGCGCGGCACCGGCCTCGGCTCCATGCTGGGCGTGCTGCCGGGCGGCGGCCATGTGCTCGCGGCCTTCGCCTCGTATTCGCTGGAGAAAAAGCTCTCGCGCAATCCGGCCGAGTTCGGCAAGGGCGCGATAGAGGGCGTCGCCGGCCCGGAATCGGCCAACAACGCCGCCGCCCAGACCTCGTTCATCCCGCTGCTGACGCTCGGCATCCCGGCGCATCCGGTGATGGCGCTGATCATCGGCGCCTTCATCATCCAGGGCATCACGCCCGGCCCGAATGTCATCACCGACGAGCCGGCGCTGTTCTGGGGACTGATCGTGTCCATGTGGATCGGCAATTTCCTGCTCGTACTGCTCAACCTGCCGCTGATCGGGCTGTGGGTGAAGATGCTGATGATCCCCTATCGCGTGCTGTTTCCGGCGATCATCGCATTTGCCTGCATCGGAACGTTTTCGATCAATCTCAATGCATTCGACATCTATGCGATCGCCGCGCTCGGCATCATCGGCTACGTGCTTGTCAAGCTAGACTGCGAGCCGGCGCCGCTGCTGCTGGGATTCGTGCTCGGACCACTCCTCGAGGAGCATCTGCGTCGCGCCATGATCATCTCGCGCGGCGACCCGATGACATTCCTGGAACGGCCGATCAGCGCCGGGCTGCTGCTGCTGGCGCTGGCCTCGCTGGCGGTGGTGCTCCTGCCCAGCGTGCGCAAGAAGCGCGAAGAGGTGTTTGTCGAGGAGGATTGAGCGCCGGGCTTGCTTTCATCGGCGGGTCGGCTACCAGTGGAGCCATGCGGACGTGGCGAAACCGGTAGACGCAAGGGACTTAAAATCCCTCGGCCCATGGCCTTGCGGGTTCGAGTCCCGCCGTCCGCACCAGCCTTGAAGGGCGCGGCACACCATGCTTGCCGACAAGCGACGCAGCGGCCAATTCGATTTGTTGCTGAAAGGCGCTCAGTCGTCGCGACTGTCGAATGTGACGGACAGCCCTCTGGCGATGGCCTGATCGGCGACGATATGCACCAGATCCTCGTTGTCGATGCGCAATTTGGGAAGACGGCGACGCAAACATTGGATGGCGAAGCGCGTCGAGACAGTCGATCCGGGAGCACACAGGGACAGAACCTGCGCCATGGCCGCATTCAGATCAGCGGTTGACTGCCCCGCGCGTCCGGGAGCGGCAGCTTCGTTGTCGACACGCGCCCCGAACGTGGCGTGAAGAAGCTGCGCCGCCATCGACAATCTCCAACTCTGCCCGAGATGGGAACCCCACTGGCAGACAGGCTATCGGCGTGTGGTCGGCATCGCTCTACACAATGTTAAGATCGGTGAAATAGTGATCGCGGCGCGCATAGCGACTACTCGCCCAAAGGAAGTAGCGCGCACTGCTGGCCACCCCCTTCCGATCAGGGCTCGTCGACCTCGGTTTGCGGCCTGTCTCCGCCCGACGCGACCTCGGTGTGCCACTCTCCGCTTGCGTCCTGGAATTCGATCGCCTCGTTCTTCCCGCCGAGTTGCTGCTCAGCCGCTGCCTGCCGGGCGGCGGCTGCGGCGTCACCGCGCGACGGGAATGTTTCGGAAAAGACGTCGCCGACTTTGTAGGCCCATCCTCCATCATGCTCGACGATTTCGTATCTCACCGTAACCATGCCAATCTCCGATTGCCGTTTCTGGGCGCCGCTTCCGATACAACACGCGTTTCGTCAGGCCGTTCCCCTGCACAAACCATTGTTTCAATATTCCGCGCCATCGCGCGGCAGCGCCGCGGTCAACAGCATGCGGCAGCGCATGCCGTCGCGCAGCGGCTCGAGTTCGACGCTGCCGATCTCGACCGCCAAAATCCTGGAAATGAGCCTCATGCCGAAACCCTGCACCATCGCCGGATCCGGAGTTGGGCCGCCGATCTCCTCCCAGACGATCTCCAGGCCATCGTGGACGCGCCGCCAGGCGACGCGAACGACCCCGTCCTCGCTCGACAAGGCGCCGTATTTCGCGGCGTTTGTGCAGAGTTCGTGCAGGATCAGGGCCAGAGGGACATTGAGCCGCGGCTGCAAGTCGATGTCGCTGCCGGTCAACTCGAACCGCTCGTGGGGATCGCGGTAGGGCGCAATGATCTGGCTGACCAGTTCGATCAGATTGAACGAGTTCCAGTCGTCATGGAGGAGTACGTCGTTGGCTTTCGCCAGCGCCTGAAGCCTTTCGCGAAATATCGCTAGGTCACCGACTCCTTGTGGCGCAACCATATCCTGATCGAGGCGAGTTGGACGGATGCGAGGAAGTTGTCGTCACGTTTGTCGTAGCGCGTTGCGACGGCTCGGAAGTGTTTGAGTTTGTTGAAGAAGCGCTCAACGAGGTTGCGGTATCTATAGAGGAACGCGCTGAAGGCGGGGATGATCTTCCGGTTGCGCACGGGTTTGACGCAGGCCCAGGCGCCACGTTCGGCGAGACTGGCGCGCATGGCGTCGCTGTCATAGGCGCGGTCGGCCAGCAGAATGTCGCCCTCGCCAAGCCCGCCCAGCATGTCGGCCGCCGAGCGCCCGTCATGCGCTTGTCCTTCTGTCAGCTTGAGCATGATCGGCAGGCCCAACGCGTCGACCAGCGCGTGGATCTTCGTCGTCAGGCCGCCGCGCGAGCGTCCCATGCAACGGGATCGGCCATCTTTTTTTGGGCGTTGGCGGCGTGCTGGTGAACACGGATCGACGAGGAATCGATCATCTGGATGTCGCCATCGTAAGCCTTTGACACAGCTTCCAATATCCGCGCCCAATGCCCCGCCTTGCGCCACCGGTTGAAGCGGTTCACGCATGTCGTGTGCGGCCCGTATCGCGATGGAATGTCCGCCCAGGGCGCGCCCGTCCGAAGCCGCCAGAATATCCCGTTCAAAACCCGCCGGTCATCGACGCGCGGAACGCCCCTCGGCTTGTTCGGCAACAGCGGCTCGATCACCGACCATTCGAAATCCGACAAATCAAAGCGCGCCATATCCACTCCCCCCGCGCAGAGACTGAATCACGCTTCATCCCAAAAGGGAATCCCATTTATGAGTATGTGACCTAGGATGACGAACGGATGGTCGGCGATAGTCGAGCAGATAGACGCCTCGAATTTCCTTCAATCCTTGCCTGAAACCCAATAGTCTCGTCTCCTCTGATGCCCGAGGAGGACCAAAACATGCTTCCACTGTTCGACATGCTGACGAATGCGCAGAACGGCAACGGCATGGACATGCTGGCGCGGCAGTTCAACCTGTCGCAGCAGCAGACGCAGGCTGCCGTCGAGGCGCTGCTGCCGGCTTTTTCCCAAGGCCTGAAACGCAACGCCTCCGACCCCTACGGCGTCGGCGCGTTCATGAGCGCCATGGCCAGCGGAAACCACGCCAAATATTTCGAGGATGCGACAAAAGCCTTCGCGCCGCAGGGCGTGGCAGAGGGCAACGGAATCCTGGGCCATCTGTTCGGGTCGAAGGATCTGTCGCGCGCCGTGGCTGCCCAGGCGGCGCAGGCAACCGGCATAGGGCAGGATGTGCTGAAGCAGATGCTGCCGGTCATCGCCTCGATGATCATGGGCGGGCTTTTCAAGCAGTCGACCGGCCAGATGCCCAATGGCCAGTCAGCCGCCGGTTTCGGGTCGCGAGGCAATCCTGGTTCCAACCCCTTGGGCGAGATCATCGAGCAGATGATGCGCCAGGGCGGCATGATGGGCGGCCAGCCGCAGCAGGCGCCGCAATCGGCCAATCCGATGGACAACCCGTTCGGCAAGATACTGCAGGACATGTTCGGCGGCGGCGCGCAGCAGCCTCAACAACGCCCGAGCGCGCAGCCGTCGCAAAGCCCGTTCGGCGAAAACCCGCTGGGAAAAATCTTCGAGGAGATGATGGGCGGCGGCACAAAAGCGCCCGAGCAGCGGGAAAATCCCCGTCCGCGCGCCGAGCCGAGAGCGAACCCGAGCGGCCGCGAGAAAAATCCCTATGACGATCTGTTCGGGAAGATGTTCGAGACGGGCGCGAAGCAGAGGGACGAGTATCAGAAGGGCGTGGAATCGATCTTCGACCAGTTCACAAAGGGTATGGACCGGCATCGGTAGGGATCACTTCGTAATCGAAACGTTTGATCGATCCTTGAAAATATAAATTAATGGGGGTACATTAATTCCGTGAAGCGACCGCGCAGCTTCTCTTGGGATGATGCGAAACACGCGAGCAATCTGGAGAGCACGGAGTTTCGTTTGAAATCGCGATGCATTCGAATTCGAGACGGCGCTGGTCGCCACCGACGATCGCAGGGACTACGGCGAAATTCGAGAGGTGCGTTTGGCCTGGTTGGCGCGCGGCTTCACACCATGGTCTTCACGATGCGCAATGTGGTTTGCCACCTCATTTCGCTTCGCAAATCCAACAAGAGGGAGATTGAAACCTATGTCGAAAATCTCTGATGCGGAATTTGCGAAAGCCCGGATTGAGGATGCTCGCCGCCGTGCGCTCAAGTCGCTCGAGTCGATTTCCGAGGAGGAAGACGCTGCGCTGACCACAGCGGCCGAAGCCGACCTCGACAATTTGCCGGCGTCTGACTTGATGCGCCGTCGCGGTCGGCCGCCTCTTCTCAACCCCAAACAGTCGGTTAAGCTCAGGCTTGATGCGGAGGTGGTAGCTCGCTTCAAAGCTGATGGAGAAGGCTGGCAGACCCGCATAAACGATGCATTGCGAAAGGTCGCGGGGCTGGAATAGGCAAGCGCTCTCCCCAACAAAAAACCCGGCCCTTTTCAGGACCGGGCACTGTGCAGGCAGCCGGAGGGGGGCCGGCGGGTTGGGGAGCCTGCGGAACTTTCAGAGCATCGGACCGAAAAGTGGAATCCGGTTTTCGGATTTGATCCGATGCTCATTTTTAGTGTTAGATCGTCCTTGTGCGTCTGAAATGACGCACGGCGATCTAACGTCAGGCTCTCGGATCGATCCGCCGGATGCGCGCGTCGGCCATCGATCCCAGATGCGCGGTCGGATCGGAGCCGAAGGGCAGGTCGATCGCGACGCTGAGATCGGAGCGCGTCAGCCCGATATCGGCGAGTTCGGCGTCCGACATCTCGCCCAGACGATAGAAGGCGCGGCGATTTTTCCAGGCGCGGAGAAAGTTGGCTACCGCGTTCATAATCCGCTCCGCCACTGCCGGACGGGTCGCCGCGTGCAAGGTTTCGGTGGTCTGATCGCAGGTGGTCATCTCATCTCTCCTTCTAAATCCGGACGAGAGCAGCCGCTCGGAAACGACCGCCGGGAGGATGCGGCATTTCCGGATGGGGTCGACTCTCTTCGGT
>JBGTLX010000497.1:0-2046 GCA_041743855.1 Rhizobiaceae bacterium
CGGCCAGTTTTCGCGTCACCATCTCGACGCCGATATCATAGGCGATATGGCGCTCGAACTCGCTGGCCGGCAGGCCGAGGCTGCCATACTCTTCCGGCAACTCGCGGCGCGCATGATCGGCGACGAGCACCACGCCCCTTGCGCGATCACCCTCGATGAGGTCGAACGGAGCAAAGATCGCGGAGCGCGTCATCGTGTCGAATGCCTTTTTCCAAAGTCGGAGCAGTTGGTCTTTCACGAAGATTCGGCCGGGCGCAATGCCGTTGTTTCGCCAATCTTCCCGGCGAAAGCCATGTGACCGCATGCATGCCCGGGACAGCCGGCTTTAAATCGATTGAGATGGGGCCGAACGTTTCGTTGACATGCGCCCGGACTTTTCCGAAAAGGGTTTCAACAATGCCGCAGGTCAGCACAAAGGATTCGGAGATGGCCCAGGCGTCGCGCATCCGTTTCGCGCTTGGCATTCCGCTGGTACTTGCCGGCATGGCTCTGACGGCTACCGTCGCGCATGCGGATTTCCGCGTCTGCAACGCCACGCAGAGCCTTGTCGGCGTCGGCATAGGCTATCGCGCCAAGTCCGGCTGGATAACCGAAGGCTGGTGGCACATCGAGGGTTCGAGTTGCAAGACGCTCATCGAAGGCGCTCTGTCATCGAGGTTTTACTATCTCTATGCAGAAGATTCCGAGCGCGGCGGTCGCTGGGATGGCCCGATCAACATGTGCGTGGCCGAAAAAGAATTCAAGATCGCGGGCGTTACCGACTGCTTCGCGCGCGGTTTCCAGCGGGCCGGCTTTCAGGAATACGACACGGGCGAGCAGGCGAGCTGGATGGTTCAGCTGACCGATCAGCCCGCAACGGACGGCGTTCCAGCCGTCACGGGAACGAATTCTCAATGAGACGCAGCCGAAAGGTCAAGATTCTCGCCACGATTGGTCCTGCCTCCTCCGACGAGCCGATGCTGAAAAAGCTGTTCGAGGCCGGCGCGGACGTGTTCCGCATCAATATGAGCCACACCGATCACGACTTGATGCGCACGCTGGTGGCGCGCATCCGCAAGGTGGAAAAGAAAGTCGGACGGCCGATCGGCATTTTGGCCGATCTGCAGGGGCCAAAACTTCGCGTCGGCAAATTCGCCGACGGTAAGGAAATCCTGACCGTCGGGCAGACCTTCATTCTGGACGACAATCCGGAGCCCGGCACGTCAGCCCGCGTACATCTGCCGCACAAGGAAATCCTGACCTCGGTCGAGGCCGGCCACAGGCTTCTGATCGACGACGGCAAGCTAGAGCTTCTGGCGCAATCGAGCGATGGCAGCCGGATCGTCTGCACGGTCGTGTCGGGAACCGGCATCTCCGACAAGAAAGGCGTCAGCCTGCCCGACACCGACCTGCCGGTCGGCGCGCTGACCGAAAAGGACCGCAAGGATCTCGACGCGGTGCTCGACACCGGCGTCGACTGGGTGGCGCTGTCCTTCATCCAGCGCCCCGAGGATCTGGCCGAGGCCCGCAAGATCGCCCGCGGCCGGGCGCTCCTGATGTCGAAGATCGAAAAGCCGCAGGCCGTCACCCGGCTGGCCGAGATCATCGAGCTTTCGGATGCGCTGATGGTGGCGCGCGGCGATCTCGGCGTGGAAATGCCGCTCGAGGCCGTGCCAGGCATCCAGAAGCAGATCACGCGTGCGGCCAGGCGCGCCGGCAAGCCCGTGGTGGTCGCCACCCAGATGCTGGAATCGATGATCACCTCGCCGGTGCCGACCCGCGCCGAGGTCTCGGACGTGTCCATCGCCGTCTTTGAGGGCGCCGACGCGATCATGCTGTCGGCCGAATCGGCGGCCGGCGCCTATCCGGTCGAAGCCGTGGCGATGATGAACCGCATCGCCACCAAGGTCGAAACCGATCCCAATTACGCCGGCATCATCAACGCGCAACGTTCCGAACCGGAAGCGACCGGCGCGGACGCCGTTTCGCTTGCGGCGCGGGAAATCGCCGAAACGCTGAAGCTCGCTGCCATCGTCACCTACACGGCGTCGGGCACCACCGGCCTGC
>JBGTLX010000498.1:0-4286 GCA_041743855.1 Rhizobiaceae bacterium
GCCGGCCCGAGCATCCGCGCGACCTCCTCGCCCATGCCTGCCTGCGCGGCCGTTTCGCCAGCGGCGCCATGACAAGCCCCTGGGAGTTCGAGCGCGCGGGCGAGGTGGTGCGCGTTGAACCGCAGGGCCCGCTGGTGGTAAGCGTGGGCGCCGCCACTGACCTCGCGGTCGACTTGGCTATTGCGGGCGTCGGCATTATCCAGCTGTTTGAAGACTGGCTGCGCCCGCACCTCGAAAGCGGCACGCTTGAGCCCGTGCTGCAGGATTGGTGGCAGCCCTTTTCCGGGCCGTTCCTCTACTATTCCGGCCGCCGCCTCGTCCCGCCGCCGCTTCGCGCTTTCCTCGACTTCATTAGGACCACCCGTCAGCAGAGCGCATCGCCCGCCGTTTTGAACGTAACCTGCTGACAGATAATACTCGTGCTTTGTCAAAACGCGTTTATCGCATCGACGTTTTTTCTAGGGCGACGCCGAGTTGCTTTAGAAAGCCGAGGTTGTCGTATTGAACCCATTCTTCGACCGGACGGCCCTCGGCGTCATACCTGAACAAGTTGATCAACTCGAGCCTCATCGGCACCCCGTTAGGCTGGATCGGGTCCACGGGCCAGGCTTTAAAGGCGCGCTCAAAGGCCCCGGACATCGATGTGCGAGCGCCCTGGCCAATGATCTCACGTTTTTCGCACGCGAAGTCACGGAAGGCATTGCGCATCGCTGTATCTTGGCAAGCGAGGCCGCCGGCAGCGGGGCGTGGCCATCGCCTGTCAGCACCGCGCGGCGTCCGTCGGTCGGAAACAGCTTTTGTTCGATGAAGCCGCCGGCGAAGGGGGCGCATAGTTACGCTCGACGACGAGGCGCCGCGCGCGCGTCAACTGATCTTAGACATGATGCGGTCGACGAGAGCTTTAGCAGCGGACCTGTTAGTCGAGCACTCATACACCAGTTCGAACAGGTGTTTGAACCGCGCCGGGGTTTCCGGAGGATGTTTCGTTTGAGTCACGCAGGTTCGCCGCTGACTACACCGTGCGTGGCCTGCAGCACGATTTGCATCGACCGCAATTGGTAACGGCTTCATTTCGCCCCCACATGACCGCGCCCGGCTCGCTTCGATGTTGTCGCGCCGTCCGGCCAATCCGGTTCGCGCCTCCGGCGATCGCCTCCGCCGGACAAATAGAGACTGGTCATCGCAGTTCGTCCATCGGGACCTTGTCCATGTCGGTGAAGCTCATATTGTCGCCGGCCATCGCCCAGATGAAAGAATAGCGCCCCGTGCCCGCGCCGGAGTGTATGGACCATCCGGGCGATAGAACGGCATCGTGATTTTTTAGAACGAGATGCCGCGTTTCTTGCGGCTCTCCCATGAAATGGAAAATTCGCGTCGCCTCCTCCATCCCGAAGTAGAGGTAGACTTCCATCCTGCGGTCATGACGGTGGGCGGGCATCGTGTTCCATACCGAACCGGGCTCGAAGACGGTAAGACCGACCAGCAACTGGCAGCTCTCGCAGACGTCCGGATGCACGTACTGGTTGATGGTGCGGGCATTGGCTTCTTCCGCAGAACCCATGCGCACCTTCTTTGCCATGCCGAGCGTGATCAGGACGGTCGGGCAAGTCCGATGGGCCGGTGCGCTCAGCAGATAGAATTTTGCCGGATCGGCGGGGTCGGCACTTGAAAAGCCGAGCGTTCCCTGGCCCTTGCCGACATACAGCGCGTCCTGAAGCCCAAGCGCATGATCGACGCCGCCGACGGACACCGACCCGGCACCGCCAATGTTCAGTATCGTCGCTTCGCGCCGTTCCAAAAACTGTTCCGTACCCGTTTCTTTCACCTCATTGATGGTCAGCATTTCGGCAGCCGGGACAATCCCGCCAACGATCATTCGATCGAGATGGCTGTAGGTCAGCTTGACGACGCCTTTTTCGAAAAGGCCCTCGATCAAATATGCGTCTCTCAAGCCCCGGGTGTCGCGCCTGGCGGTTTCTTCCGGGCCAATGGCCTGACGCGTGGTTACGGTTGTTGTCACGGCTGAAACCTCTATTCATGGCGAAGATTTCACGTCAGAACGACGTGTTCGGTAAGCTCGCCGATCGTCGTGTCGGCTTTGTCGACATCGAAAACCTTGGCGCCGTGGCTCATGATCACGAAGCGGTCACAGACTTGAAAGGCGTGGTAGAGGTTGTGCGTCACAAGAACGCTCGACACGTTTTCAGCCTTGAGCTTCAGCACCTGGTTGAGCAAAGCCTCGGTTTCGCGAACCGACAGCGCCGATGTCGGCTCGTCCAGGAGCAAAACGCGCCGCTTGAAGAATACGGCGCGCGCGATGGCGACCGCCTGCTTCTGGCCGCCGGACAGATCGCCTACCAACTTGTCGGGAGAATCGATCCCTGAGATGTGCACGGCCTTGGTAAGCACCTCCATGGCGATATCGCGCATTTCGCCCTGCTTGAGAAAGCCGAACGCGTTGGTCTTTTCGCGGCCCATGAAGATATTGCGGGTGATGGACAGTGAATCGACCAGAGCCGTGTTCTGGTAGATGGTTTCGATGCCGGCGTTGGCCGAGTCCGAACGGCAGGTGAACAGCGTCCGTTTGCCATCGACGCTGATGTGACCCGACGATGGCCGATGAATGCCCGACAGCAGATTCACGGCCGTCGATTTGCCGGCGCCGTTGTCGCCGAGCAAACCGACGACCTCGCTTTGACCGATATGAAAACTGAGGTCCCGAAGCGCGGTGAGCGCACCGAAATTCTTCGAAATGTTGTGAAGTTCAAGCAGCCGGGGCTCAGTCATCACGCGGCTCCGCGCCGTTCGATGAGATGGTTGAACGAGGCGGCCACCACGATCAGCGTGGCGATGAACATATCGAGATAGAAGCCGGGCGCGCGCAGGAGCAAAAGCACGTCGGTGATCGTGTGGATCAACATGACGCCCAGGAAAATACCGATGATCGAGCCGCGGCCGCCGCTGAGCGACAGGCCGCCGATGACGCAGGCCGCGATCGCTTGCAGTTCGAGGCCGGCGCCCTGCCCCGGCTGCACGCTTCCCACACGCGAAGTCGCAAGAATACCGGCAACGGCGGCCATGCCGCCGGCAATCGCAAAGGCTACGAGTTTGACACGGCCGGTATTGATGCCGATCGCCGTCGCCGCGGCGCGGTTGCCGCCGGTCGCGAAAACATGGTTGCCGAATTTGTGACGATGAAGCAGGAGATAGAAGCCGAGGACGAAGACCAGCATCCAGAGGAAGGCCGCGTTCAAACCGAAGATTGTCCCGGAAAAAAGGTCGGAGAAGGAGGGCTCGGGATCGAAGCGAACCTGCACGGCGCCATTGTAGAGAAGGACCGCGCCACGCCAGAACAGAAGGCCGCCGAGCGTGACGATGAAGGACGGCAGACCGAAGCGAAGCGTAATGGCGCCGTTCAGGAGACCGATCAGCACTCCGGCGAGGATCCCAAGCGGAGCGGCGATATATGCGCTGAGGCCGCTCTCAACCATGGTCGCCATCAGGATCGCGGTAAACGTGTAGACCGACCCGATCGACAAATCGAATTCGCCCGCGATCATCAGGATGCCGGCGCCGAGCGCCAGGCAGCCGAGCACGGGAATGGCCTTCATCAGGATGGTCAGGTTCTGCGGCGAGAGATAGCGGAAATCGTCCGGGTAGATCAGCGCCGCTGTGATCAAAACAATCTGCAACGTAGCGAACACGAGCAGAATGGCGCCGGCCGGCATGACCATTACCTGCTTCAGCAACGATTGGGATTTGGTCCGCGATCGCATCGCCGGGTTTGCAGTGCTCATTTTGTCGATGCTCTGATGTTTCGGGAAAGCACAAACGCCTTCCGGCCGGAGCCGGAAGGCGGGATCGATGCTCCTCTAGCGGTAGGTGCCGATCATAGGCTTGACCGAGCCGATGCGCGACTTGTCGAGAAACGCGCCTTGGCCCGTATCGATATCGGTCGGCGTCAGACCGTATTTCTTCGCAAGCGCGATCTGGGCGATCGGGTAGTAGCCCTGCAGGTATGGCTGCTGGTCCATGGTCGCGAACATGGCCCCGGATTCGACCGCGTTGACGATCTCGACCGCCAGATCGAAGCCGCCGAACGGAATGTCGAGACCGGCATCCTTGATCGCGCCGGCGCCGACCGTCGAGGTCACCGAGCCGGTTCCGAAAACCGCCTTGGTGCCGGGATTGGCGATCAGGAACTGGGCCATGATGTTCTGCGCTTCGGCGGGATCGAGGCCGGCCTTGACGGTTTCGACCTTGATGCCGTGTTCGCCCATGGCTTT
>JBGTLX010000499.1:0-2494 GCA_041743855.1 Rhizobiaceae bacterium
GGCCGCGGTCGGGAATTTCTTGGAGATCATGGTCATGGCAATCTCCGTCAGTGGATCGTGAACGATACCGTCATGAGCCTCACGCGACCTGAGCGTACCAGAGATGATCGAGCGGGGTGACGATACGCTCGAAGTTAATACGCTCAACATGCTTCAAGCGATAAAACACATCCTGGAAAGGCGCACCGAAAGCGCGGCGAACGACTTCCGAGCGCTGGAACAGATCGAGCGAATTGACCCAGGCGGTCGGCAGAGCCGGCGCTTCGATCGCCTCGGAGTTGCCCTCGACCGCCGGACCCGGATCGAGCTGGTTGGCAATACCGTGGCGAACGCCGGCAAGAATGGACGCAATCACCAGGTAAGGATTGGCGTCGGCGCCGGCCACGCGATGCTCGATGCGGGTCGCCGCGCCGTGCCCTCGCGGAATGCGCAACGCCACAGTGCGATTGTTGTATCCCCAATGCGCGGCGATCGAGACATAGGCCTTGGGCACATAGCGCCGGTAGGCGTTGGCGGACTGCGCCCACACCGCCATGAAGTCGGCCATGGTCTCACGCATGCCGCCCAGGGCGTGACGGAACAGCGGTGAGATCGGATCGCCGGCAAACAGATTCTCTCCCGATTTGTCGAGCAGGCTGAGATGAACATGCATGCCCGAGCCTGCCCAATCGTGATGCGGCTTGGCCATGAAAGTGGCGTCGAGCCGATGCGCCCGCGCCGCCGCCTTCACCGCGCGTTTCAGCAGCAAGCCGTCGAGTGCCGCGTCAACCGCATCGGCGCGATGCTTGAGATTGATCTCGAACTGCCCGGGACCGGACTCTTTCATAATCGCGCCGACCGGGAGTCCCTGAACCTCGCAGACGCGATAGATGTCGTCGATGAAGGGAGACAGCGCGTCCAGCTCCTCGAAGCCAAAGGTGAGCGGGCGACTTGGATCGTCGGAGAGCCCCTCGGGGGTATGAAGCATGGCGGAGCCGTTGGACGTCCGGCGCGAGACATAGAATTCGAGCTCAACGGCGGCGACAGGTACTTGGCCGGCGCGCGTGAAATGCTCGACCTGATCCATGAGTACCGTGCGGGGGTCGATCTCATCCTTGCCATCGACGGCCAACACGGCTTGCGCGTGCTTGCCGTCGCCGACGGGGATCGGCACCAGTGTCTTGCTCAGAAGATGGCAATGGTGATCGCGGTCGCCGGTTTCCCACAAGCGACCGGTCTCCTCAACGCAATTGCCGAGCGGGTCCATGATGAAAATCGAGGTAGGCATCATGAGCCCATTCTTGGCGATGCCAAGCAGATCGGACTTGCGAATGCGCTTGCCCCGCGCAATTCCGTTCATGTCGAACAGAAAGGCATCGATCCACTGCACCCCCGCATTGGCATCGAGGAAATCCTTCGCCTCCTCGACGGTGAGGCGCGTGTCGGTCATGGCGTGTTGCCCTTGGCGGCCGCGCCAAAGCGGCGGAACAGCGAGACCGAGACGGGGTTCGCCTTCGCCGCCCATTCGGGATGCCATTGCACGCCCAAACAGAACGCCGCATCGTCAGGCCCGCGCACGGCCTCGACCAGGCCATCCTCGGCGAAGGCCTCGGCCTGGAGCGGCTTGGCGAGACGCGAAATGCCCTGCCAGTGCAGAGAGTTAACCATGATCTCGTCCTTGCCGACCCAATCGCGCAATTTTCCGCTCAGCTTAACCGGATGGACGGGCCCGTAGCTCTCGTCGAGGGGGATATCGAAGCGCGCGCGATGGTCCTTGCGGCCGTCCACAGCGTGAACGGCCTGATGCAGGCTACCGCCCAGCGCCACGTTCAGCTCCTGGAAGCCGCGGCAAATCGCGAAGAGCGGCGTTTTGCGCTCGACCGCGGCACGGATCAGCGGCAGCGTCAGAGCGTCACGCAGCGGATCAAGCCGATCGGGCATGACCGGCGTCTCCTCGCCGTAATGCTCCGGTGCGACGTTCGACACGCTGCCCGAGAGCAGGATTGCGTCGGCGACCTCGAAGATGGAGCCGATGTCCGTCATACCAGGGCCAACCGGAACCAACAAAGGCTGGCACTCAGCCACCTCGGCGAGGGCCGCGGAATATTTGCGGCCCACGGCGTCGAAGAAGTGGCCCTCGATCAGCTTGGTGCAGGCCGGGATGACGACGACCGGACGGCTCATGCGGCAAGCTCTCCGGCGACGTCGTTGAGGGTCAGTTCGAGCGCGCGGTCGATCACCTGTTCCGCTTCGTCGAACTGCGCTTGCGTCCAGATCAGCGGCGGCGAGGTGACCATGGTGTCGAACACGGCGCGCATGATGAAGCCTTCGCGGAAGAAATGATCGCGGCAGATGAGTCCGACGCGGCCCGGATCGGCGAAGCGGCGGCGCGTGGCTTTGTCGGCGACCAGTTCGATCGCGCCAAGCAGTCCGACGGAACGAACCTCGCCCACCAGCGGGTGGTCCTTGAACTTCGCGAGCATTTTGGCAAGCGCCGGGCCGGCAAACTCCTTGA
>JBGTLX010000500.1:0-1671 GCA_041743855.1 Rhizobiaceae bacterium
GGACCACAAAGCCGATGTGACCATGCCGTCCAAGCGACACGAAGACCGGGCCCACCAGAACGCAGGACCTCGCCTGCTTCCCAAAGCCGCCCCCGGGAGCGGTGAAGGGCGGCTCCGGGAAGCAGGACAGCGAGCCTGAAACTGGTGCGCGCCGCGGTCGCAAAAAGACGGCGGTGCGGCGAGGTTTTCACAGGCCAGCGCGGGACCCGCGCTCACACAGAAACGTGATTTAGTTCAATAAGATAACGACGTTTATAAATAGAACAAACACGGAACAAATGTTAAGCTGATCAGGCCTGGAGACGCGAGTATCGGCACCTCGTTTTGTGTGGAGTTTTCCCCATGACGCGCATCGCCCGTCCCGACATCTATCAGACCATCACAGCCAAGATCGTCGCCGCCGTCGAGGCCAGCCCCGGTGACCCCGTCATGCCCTGGCAGCGCGGCGGCTTCAACGCCGTGCTGCCCAAGAACGCCATCACCGGCAACGACTATCGCGGCATCAACATCCTGTCGCTGTGGGTCACCGCGCTCGATCGCGGCTACGAGGCCGGCCTGTTCGCGACTTACAAACAGTGGGCCTCGATCGGGGCCCAGGTGCGCAAGGGCGAGGCCGCGGCGCCCATCGTCTTCTATCGCCAGCTGGAGATCGCCAAGGAAGACGAGGGGACCGACGAGGGCGACACCGAGACCGTGCGCATGGCACGCGGCTATTGGGTGTTTGCCGCCGAGCAGGTCGACGGCTTCACCGTGCCGACCGCGCTGCCGCCCGATCCGATCCAACGCATCGCCGCTGCCGATGCCTACGTCACTGCTACCGGCGCCCGTGTCGTCACCGGCGGCAGCCGCGCCTGTTATCGTCTGTCCACCGATACCATCCACATGCCCGACGAAGCGCGCTTCTTCGACGGCGACGGCCGCACGCGCTCGGAAGCGTTCTACAGCGTGCTCGGCCACGAGCTGGTGCACTGGAGCGGCGCCGAGCCGCGCCTGCAGCGCACTCTGGGCAAGCGCTTCGGCGATGATGCCTATGCCATGGAGGAATGCTGCGCCGAGATCGGCGCGGCATTCCTGTGTGCCCGCCTCGGCATCGCCCACGAGCCGCACCCCGATCACGCCCGCTACATCCACCACTGGCTCAAAGTCCTGAAAGAGGACGCGCGCGCCATTTTCGCCGCCGCCGCGCGCGCCCAGGAGGCTGTGACCTATCTCGACGGCCTGCAGACACCGGCCGCGCAGCAATCGGCCGCCGCTTGACGGAGGAGAGACGTATGATCCGCGACCTGCAGCACATTCCGCTCGCCGACCTCAAGGTGTCCAAGCTCAACGTGCGCAAGCACGGCGCCAGGGACATCGAAAGCCTCGCCGCTTCGATTGCCGCCATCGGTGTGATTCAGCCGCTGCTGGTGCGCAAGAACTGTGAGGGCTTCGACGTGGTTGCCGGGCAGCGGCGCTACCTCGCCGCGCGCAAGCTCGCCGCCGCAGACCACCCGCATGCCGATCCGCTGCCCTGCATGGTGCTGGCGGCCGACGATGACGCCGCCGCCATCGAGGCATCGCTCGCCGAGAACGTCGAGCGCCTGCCGATGGACGAGATGGATCAGTTCGAGGCCTTCGCCCGGCTGCGCGCCAAAGGCCTGGACGAGGCCGAAATTGCCAGCCATTTCGGGG
>JBGTLX010000501.1:0-1790 GCA_041743855.1 Rhizobiaceae bacterium
GATCGAGGCCGCGCACCTGCAACTCGATGCCGCGCAGTTGCAGCTCGGCGGGATCCTTGGCCGTGCGGTCGAGATAAATGATTCGGCCGTCGTCGACGCGGAGCTCGTCGATGGCGAAGCGCACGCTGTTTTGATGGCGCCCGCCCGGCGCGCCGGGCCGGCGTCTGGGCATGCCCAACTCTTTTCTCTGGCTGGCGAGCATACTGAGATTGAGCAGGCCGGTTTCGTCGCTGATGATTTGCATTTCCGGTCCGATAAAAGTGACGGAATTAATGACGATGCGGCCGGTAAAGAGTTGGCGCAGATTGATACCGAGGATGAGTTCGCGCGCTTTCAAGATCGGTGTGGCGGCAAAGCGGCTGTCGTCGGCCAGGCGAAATTCGCGCACGACGAATCCCGGCAGCCACAAGAGCCGGACATCGAGACCGTCGAAGCGCACGCTATCGCCGAGCAGGTGGCGCAGTTCCAACTGCACCTGTTCACGGTGCTTGTCGGCGAGTTGTTTGAAATGGCTGCCGAGGCCGATGGCCGCGGCAGTGAATAGGACGGCGACCGCGATAGTGATTTTGCGCAGGTTGGTCATGGCGCCAACGCGAGCAGGCCAGCAGGGTGCGGTCGGCTGATTAAAAACATCGCCGCCAAGCAGGAAGCATTGCTTGACATCGCGGCGCTGGAGAATAACCGTAGGCGCGCCCGGCTGGCGGCAATACGTGAATAGCGCGCTGTTAAGCTCAATTCACTCGTTCGACGATGGTGGCGATGCCCTGGCCGACGCCGATGCACATGGTCGCCAGGCCGTAACGGCTGCCGCGTTTTTGCATTTCATGGACCAGGGTCGTCATCATGCGTGCGCCGCTGCAGCCGAGCGGATGGCCCAGGGCGATGGCGCCGCCGTTGACGTTGAGCCGGTTCAAATCGATGCCCAACTCGCGGCAGCAAGCCAAGACCTGGGAAGCAAAGGCTTCGTTTAACTCGACGAGATCGATCTGGTCGATGGTTAGACCGGCGCGCTTCAAGGCTTTTTGCGTCGCCGGAATCGGCCCGATGCCCATGTAGTTCGGATGCACTCCGGCGGCGGCTGAGGCGACGATGCGCGCCAGCGGTTTGAGTTTCAACTGTTCGGCCTTTTGCGGTGTCGTGATCAGCAGCGCCGCGGCGCCGTCGGAAAGCGGCGAGGAATTTCCTGCTGTGATACTGCCGCCTTTTTTGAAAGCCGGTTGGAGACCCGCGAGGATTTCCAACGTCGTGTCGGAGCGCGGCCCTTCATCTTTGTCATGCATCAGCGGCGGGCCTTTGCGCTGGGGAATCTCGAAGGGGATGATTTCGTCTTTGAGCCGGCCGTCTTTATGCGCCTGGAGCGCTTTCTGATGGCTCGCCAGGGCGAGCTTGTCTTGGTCCACGCGGCTGATGTGATGTTTCTCGGCGACATTCTCGGCGGTCTCGCCATTATTGATCAGCGAATAGAGTTCGCCCATGCGCTTGTTGGGAAAGCGCCAGCCGAGCGAGGTGTCGTACATGTGAATATCGCCGCGCTGAAACGGATTGGCCGGTTTGCCCATGACCCAGGGGCCGCGGGTCATGCTTTCGACGCCGCCAGCGACGAAGATGTCACCGTGATCGGTTTCCACCGCGCGGGCCGCTTGATTGATCGCATCCAGTCCCACGCGCCTGGCGATCATGTCGCTTGCGGCGTTGTCGCTGTGGTGCACCATCGCCTCGAGCAGCACACGGACGGTGACCGGAGTTCCGAGCCGAAGATAGCTGAGGAGCGGAGCGCCGTCGCGGACATC
>JBGTLX010000502.1:0-1852 GCA_041743855.1 Rhizobiaceae bacterium
GCCGACCCTCGCCTGAGCCCAGCTAAGAATCGCCTGTTTTTCGCCACTGAAAGAGGCTAGAAGCCGCCGAATGGAACTCGACAGCACATTTGAGCCGGCCATTGACGGACCTGCGGACACGCCGGGCGGACTTTCCGGCGCGTCGAGAAAAGTCTTCGTCAAGACCTATGGCTGCCAGATGAACGTCTATGATTCGCAGCGCATGTCCGATGCGCTCGCGGCCGACGGCTATGCTCCTACCGATAGTGTCGAGGACGCCGATCTGGTGCTGCTCAATACTTGCCACATCCGCGAAAAGGCCGCCGAAAAAGTCTATTCCGAGCTTGGGCGGATACGGGGCATCAAGGCCGAGCGCGCTCGTCAAGGGCGCGAAACGCTGATCGGCGTTGCCGGCTGCGTGGCGCAGGCCGAGGGACGCGAGATCATCCGCCGCGAACCGGCCGTCGATCTGGTGATCGGGCCGCAGACCTATCACCGGCTGCCGGATGCGCTGCGCAAAGCGCGAGACGGAAAGAAAATCGTTGAGACCGACTACGCGCCGGAAGACAAGTTCGATTATTTGCCGAATGCGCGGCGCGCCGAGATCATCAGGCGCGGCGTGACCGCTTTCCTGACCGTGCAGGAGGGCTGCGACAAGTTTTGCACCTTCTGCGTGGTGCCCTATACGAGGGGTTCGGAAGTATCGCGCCCCGTTTCGCGGATCGTCGCTGAGGCCGAAAGGCTTGCCGAAGCCGGCGTGCGCGAAGTCACGCTGCTTGGCCAGAACGTCAACGCCTGGCATGGCGAAGGTTCTGATGGTCAGGAATGGGGCCTCGGCCGCCTGCTGTTCCGGTTGGCCGAAATCCCCGGCCTTGCAAGGCTGCGCTACACGACCAGCCACCCGCGCGACATGGACGACGAACTGATCGCTGCTCATCGCGACCTTGCCAACCTGATGCCCTATCTGCATCTGCCGGTGCAGTCGGGATCGGACAGCATCCTGAAAGTCATGAACCGCCGTCACAAGGCTGACGATTATCTCAGGCTTGTCGAGCGCATAAGGACTGCCCGAGGAGACATCGCCATGTCGGGCGATTTCATCGTCGGCTTTCCGGGCGAGACGGACGGTGATTTCGAGGCGACGATGGAAATCGTGCGAACGGTCGGATACGCGCAGGCCTTCTCGTTCAAATACTCGCCGCGTCCGGGAACGCCCGGCGCCGGCATGGCCGGGCATGTGCCCGAAGCGGTTAAGGATGAACGCCTTCAGCGCCTGCAGGCGCTGTTGACGAAGCAGCAAGAGGATTTCGCTAGCCGCATGGTCGGGAAAACAATGGATGCGCTGATCGAGAAGCCGGGCCGCCAGGCCGGTCAGAGCGTCGCCCGCTCTCCGTGGCTGCAGCCCGTTATTCTTGATGAAACCGCCGGGGAAATCGGGGACATTGTAACTGTGCGAATCACACGGGCGGGCCACGGCAGCCTGTTCGCCGAACGCGCCTGACCAGGGCCGGCGGCAGATGAGGAGAGATTTTTGAGCGCTACCGAACTGAAGAGCATGCCTTCCGGGGCATCGGACATGGCGCACATCGTACTGACTTTCGACAACAACAAGCTGGCCAGCGCCCTTTACGGCCAATTCGACGAGAATTTGGCGCGGCTCGAGCAGAAACTCGGCGTCGATATCCGCTCGCGCGGCAACCAGCTGACTATCAAGGGCAGTTCGTCGGCGGCGGAACAGGCGCGGCGCGCGCTCGACACGCTCTACGGCATTCTCCAGAAAGGCGCCGACATCGGCCAGTCCGACGTCGACGGCGCGGCCCGCATGGCGATCGCCGCTGACGATCAGCTGACCCTGCCGACGCTGGAGCGCAAG
>JBGTLX010000503.1:0-4058 GCA_041743855.1 Rhizobiaceae bacterium
AATTTCCGCCGCGACGAGCAAAAGCCGTCGGCCTCGGTCGTCATCCGCTCGACGGGCGCCGACGCCTCGCGCAGCGCCACGTCCATCCGCTATCTGGTCGCCGCCGCCGTGCCCGGCCTCGACGCCGAGGACGTGACCGTCCTCGATTCGAGCGGCACGCTGCTCGCCGCCGGCGACGACCCCAACACCAACAGCGCCAGCCGCTCCATCGGCGTGGAACGCACCGTCGAGACGCAGATCGAGGAAAACATCCGCCGCGCGCTCGCGCCCTATCTTGGACCCGACAATTTCCGCGCCAGCGTCAAGGCCGATGTCAACACCGACACGCGCCAAACCGAGGAAACCATCTTCGACCCCGAATCGCGCGTCGAGCGTTCCATCCAGGTGGTGCGCGCCAACGAGAACACCAGCCAGCAATCGGCCGGCTCGCCGGCCAGCGTCGAGGAGAACCTGCCCGAGGCCGAGCCGACCTCGACCGAAGGACCGCAATCGACCGAACAGAGCGAGCGCAAGGAAGAGACCACCAATTACGAGATGAATTCCAAGCGCATCGCCACCGTCAGCAACGGCTACACCGTCACCAAGATGTCGATCGCAGTCGTCGTCAGCCAGCAGCGCCTGAAGGCGATCCTCGGCGAAACCGTCACAGCCGAGCAGATCGCGGCGCGCGTCGCCGAAATCCAGACGCTGGTGTCGTCGGCGACTGGCCTCAGCGAAGCGCGCGGCGATATCATCAGCGTCTCGGCCGTGGAGTTCATCGACGGGCTGGACGGAGAGGCGATCGAGGAACCCGGCATGTTCGCCGCGGTCGGCCAGCATGCCGGCACGATGATCAACGCCTCGGCTTTCGTGGTCGTGGCCTTCCTGCTCGCCATCTTCGGTCTGAAGCCGATGGTGGCGGCGCTCGGCAAACCGCCCGCGCCGCGTTCGAGCTTCGAGGACGCGCAGCGTTCGCTGCCCAGTCCGGAAAACTCGAACATGCCGGCCTCGCTGGAGATGCAGGCCGCCCTGCCCGGCAGCCGCCCCCCCCAAAACCCGCTCGACGACCTGCGCCAGAAGATCAGGCCCGCGCCGCAGGACCGGCTGGCGCGCATGGTCGATCTGAATGAGGAACGCACCGCTCACATCCTGCGCAAATGGGCGCATCAGGAAGCCGTCTGATGGCGGCGGTCGCACTCTTCGACGTTCTGCAGGATTTTGGCAAGCGCGCGGCGCCCGCCGCCGGTTCGTTCGCGACAGCCCAGCCGCGCCCGGACGCGCGCCATGACAGTTCCCCGCCGCAACCCAGCCTTCGCGAGACCGTGCAGGCCGAAGTGGCCAAGGCGCAGGCCGTCATGGAACAAAGTCTCGGCGTCGCCCACGAGGCTGAACTCGAAATGTTACGGCGCGAGCACGCCGACGAAATCGAGCTGATGCTCCGGCGCTTCGGCGACAATGCAGGCGCCACGATCGCGGCGCGCATCGACGAACTCGAAAGCCGCATCGGCGAGCTTGCCTCGGCTACCGCCGCCCGCATCCTCGGTTCGGTGCTCAGCGACGATCTGACCAAGCGCTCCATCGAAAGCCTGGCGCGCTCTGTCCGTGAAGCGGCGGCCGACCGCGAGGCGGTCCGCATCCGGGTGCACGGGCCGCAATCCATGTTCGAGGCCCTGCGCGACAGTCTCGGCGAGCGCGCCGCGCATCTCGACTACACCGAGACGGCCGGCTTCGACCTGACCGTCTCGGTCGATGGCGCGGTGTTCGAAACGCGGCTTTCCGAGTGGTCTACGGAATTGTCGGAGGCTCTGTCTTGAGCCTCGCGGCGGCGGAAGAACCAAAGCACGAAATCGTCATCGTCAGGCGTGGCCACGATGACCACGACGACGCCCATCACGGCGGCGTCTGGAAGATCGCTTTCGCCGATTTCATGACGGCGATGATGTGCTTCTTTCTGGTGATGTGGCTGATCAACGCCTCCAACGAACAGACCAAGGCGGCGGTGGCCAGCTATTTCAACCCGATCAAGCTGATCGACCGCAATTCCAGCCGCAAGGGCCTGGAAGATCTGGGCGACGGGCCGCACGCGGTCGGCATGGATGCGGAAACTCCGGTCGATCCCACCCACAAGGCCGGCGTCGACGGCCGCGGCAACGCCGGACCGGCGACCGAGAAGAACTCCGTCGATTCCGCCGAGACCGAAAAGCGCTCGGACGAGCATTTGTTTTCCGAACCCTACGCCGTGCTGGCCGAAATCGCGGGCGACACCGGCGTCAGGCAAAATGTCAGCGTCAAGGGCGACGGCGGCGTCCAGATCGCCGGACCATCCACCGGCGCGTCCGGCGGCGAGGCCTACCGAGATCCTTTCGCGCCGGATTTCTGGTCGCAGGAGGTGGCCGCCAACGAAACCGCAGAATCCAGTCCGCCTGAACAATCCGGTGAGGCCGACGCGCAGGTCAACGCCGAGCCGCTGGCGGCCATGGCGGCGCCGGCGCCGGATCCGGCATCGCGGGAGCAAGCAGCCGAGGCCGGCGAACTGCCGGAGACTCAGACCCCGCTCATTCCGAAGGCTCAGCCCGCCTTTGCTGCCGAAGACCGTCCGCTCGAGCGCGAAAATACATCGCCCAGCCCCGACGCCGAGGCGGTCGCCGACGAAATCCGCGCGGAACTGGAAAAAGCCTTTACGCCTGGAGAAAAACTTGCCGAGGGACTGTCGGTCGTGGCCGGCGAAGACGGCGTGACCATATCGGTCACCGACCAACTCGATTTCGGCATGTTCGAGATCGGCTCGGCCCTGCCGCGCCGCGAAATGGTTCTGGCGATGGAAAAGATCGCAAAAACGCTCGCTGAGCGGAAAGGGACCATCACCGTCGGCGGCCACACCGACGGCCGTCCGTTCAAGAGCGCGACCTACGACAATTGGCGGCTGTCCACGGCGCGCGCCCATTCGGCTTACTATATGCTGGTGCGCGCCGGTCTGGACGAGCGCCGCGTCACCGAGGTTGCAGGGCATGCCGACCGGCAGCTCAAGGAGACGGCCGACCCGTTCGCCGCTGGCAACCGGCGCATCGAAATCCTGCTGGAAGTCGACGGATGAGCCACCTGCGCGTGCTCCTGGCGGCCGCGGCGCTGCTCAGCGCGTCCCCTGCTTTCGGAGCGCCACAACCGGAAGGGCTTGCCCCCGATCAGCTGGTCCGCTCGCTGGAACTCGTTCAGGACCGCATCGCCGATGGCGATCATGCCGCGCTGCCGATGCAGCGCAAAATCCTCGAAATGATCGACGCACGCTTTCGCAAGACCGGGACACGGGATTTCGAGGACCCGCGCAACCTGACCGCCCTGCTCGTCTATGCGATGAGTGGCGGCAACCCGGTCACCGTCGATGCCGCTCTGTCGAAATTGCCCGCCGACGATCCCGACCGCCGCCTCGGCGCGGGCGTTCTCTTCTATCTGCGCGGCCAGCCCAAGGCGGCGCAGGTCGCACTCGGTTCCCACGATCCTCTTGCGCTTGCTCCGGAGCTCGGGGCATATGTGGCGCTGGTGAAGGGCTCCACCTTGTCGACCGACAAGCCCGATGTCGCCCTAAAACTGCTCGACATGGCCCGCCTGCTCGGGCCTGGCTCGCTGGTGGAAGAGGCAGCCCTTCGCCGCTCGATCGCCATCAGCTCCGCCCTTGGCGATCCGAAACGCTTCATGCTCTCGTCGAGGCAATATGCGCGCGCCTTCATCCGCTCGCCCTACGCCAGCCAGTTCGCCGACGCGTTCGTCGAAGGCGTCATCGCCCTCCACACAAAGATCGATCTCGATGAACTTGCGGGGGTCGCATCGTTGATGGATCCGGAGCGGGAGCGCGTCATCTATCTGCGCATAGCCCGCCGCGCGGCCATCGAGGGGTTCGTCGAGCTTTCGGCCTTTGCCGCGGCCAGAGCCGGCAACAGCGCCGCCGGCGAGGACCAGATGGCGGACCCGCGCGCGCTCCTCTATTCCAATCTGGCCTCGATCACCTCCGGAACCACCGACGATGTGGTTTCGGGCCTCGCCGGCATAGACCGCAACCGGCTTTCCTCCAGCGACCGGCTGCT
>JBGTLX010000504.1:0-3638 GCA_041743855.1 Rhizobiaceae bacterium
GCGCGCGACGGCGCCAATGTCACGATCGCGGCCAAGACGGCTGAGCCGCACCCCAAGCTGCCGGGCACCATCCATACCGCGGCGCAGGATATCGAACAGGCGGGCGGCCGAGCGCTGCCGGTGCTTTGCGACATACGCGACGAGCGCCAAGTGGCGGAGGCTGTCGAAAAGACCGTCGAAAAATTCGGCGGCATCGACATCTGCATCAACAACGCCAGCGCGATCAATCTGACCGGCACACTGGCAACCGACATGAAGCGCTACGACCTGATGCATCAGGTCAATGCGCGCGGCACGTTTCTCGTCTCGAAATTGTGCATTCCTCATCTGAAGTTGGCCGAAAACCCTCACATTTTGAATCTGGCGCCGCCGCTCGACATGAAAGCGAAGTGGTTCAAGAACCATGTCGCCTACACGATGGCGAAGTTCGGCATGTCGATGTGCACGCTGGGGATGAGCGCCGAATTCGCCAAGGACGGCATCGCAGTCAACTCGCTATGGCCGCTGACGGCAATCGATACGGCGGCGGTGCGCAACCTGCTCGGCGGCGAGGCGGTTGCCGCGAAGAGCCGCTCGGCCGACATTATGGCGGATGCCGCGCATGCGATCCTGACCCGGCCGGCGCGTGAGACGACCGGCAATTTCTTCATCGACGAGGAGGTGCTTCGAGAAGCGGGGATCAGCGATTTCTCGAAATACTCGCCCGGGGCCACAGGTCCGCTGGCGGGCGATTTCTTCGTGCCGGACGAGGTGTTTGCACGGACCGACACCAAGGTGACGGGGATGTTCTAAGGTGTTTTGATATTCAGGTGATGCCGTTCTGAAAACGACGGCTTTCTGCGCTTCCGGTGCTCACTTATCCAAACGTACGCTCTGCCCCGGTTCTCGAAATCCATGGTTTTCGGCTCGGCCTGACCTGAATCTCAACACACCCTGGAGTGTGTCGGCCACAGCGATCTCGCATGGCGAACGGGCCGTCCAGACATGCGAGGCAGCCGGTTCGGGGCGGCTCACACGCTCAGCACGAAATCGAACCGCCCGACCTTGCCGTCCGAGGCGTTATCGACGCGCATCAACAGACGCGGATCGAAGAGACCGTCCTGGTCATTGCTGGCCTCGCCGGGAAAATAAAGCTGCGTCGTCAGCGCACGCCCGCCGGGCGGCCGCACCTTGACGTGATAGTGCGGCGTGCGGCCGCCATAGCGAGCCGGCACGATCGTCTCGAAGATATAGCGCCCCTGCGCATCCGTGAACTGGTGGCCGCGCAGCCGGTAGCCGTCATTGTCGTACTCGCCGCGTGCATCCGCGTGCCACAGATCGATGAGCGCGTCCGCAATCGGCCGGCAGTCGCGGCCGACCACGAAGCCCACCAGCGTCAGACTTTCGCCGCGAGCATCCTGCCGAAAATCGCGCTTGGCCGGCGTGTCGGGCGTGAAGAACGGGCCCTCCGTGGCGGCTTGTGTCGGCTGATCATCCGGCCCGCAGGAAGGGGTTGGAGGAAGCGATTGCGCCTGCGCGCCGCTACCTTGGTTGAGCGCAAACATGCCGAACCCAACCGCCGTGGCGGCGAGCCAGCCTTGCAGGATCGATCGGCGGGTTGTCGTTTCTGCTGTCATTGTCCTCACCGCTTGGATGGAAATTGCGATCGTTGCTGGAATGCATGGTGAATAGTGACATCCGACAAGGCGTCAATTTCAGGGCGACCATTGCGCCAATGCGGTTGCGCAGACCGCCGCGGGGCTGGACGCTGCGTCGGACTGGCGAATGGCGACATGCCAATCGAGATCAATGCCGTCCGCGGTCAGCCGCAAACCGGCGATCTCGCCGCGCTGCAGGCGCGGGAGCGCAGCCCATTTCGACAGGATCGAGATGCCGAGATTGGCGGCGACCAGTTCCTGCACGGCTTCGGGAACCGCCAGCGGCACGAGCCGCGCCGGATAGCGGCCGGCGGGACGGAAGAAGCGGTCATACTCGAACCCTTCGGTCACGATGGCGCTGTAGGTCAGATGCGTTTCGGCGGTGAGATCGTCGGCCTCGACGAAGCTTTTCGACGCCAACCGGTGCGCTGCGGCGGTAACGCAGATCAATTCGTCGCGGCGCATGGGAAAGAACGCGACGCGCTTTTCCTCGCGCAGCGGCCCCGGAATGAGCACCACGTCGACTGCGTCGTCGTGCAGCAGACGCAACGGTTCGCGCGTCGTTTCGCCGATGATCTCGATCTGCAGGGAAGGGTCTATTGCCGCGAGCCGGCCGAGGAAAGCTGGCAGCCAGTGGAAGAAGCTGTAGGTCGCCATGCACAGCCGCACGATCGAGCCCGCCCCCCTGCCGATCCGCTCGGCGTCCAGTTCGGCGCGAAACAATTCGTCAAGCGCACGGTCGGCCGATTGCGCCAGGCGCTGACCTGAAACGGTCAGTTGAACCTGCGATCCGATCCTGGCTGTCAGCGCCACGCCGAGGCGCCGCTCCGCTTCCCTTATCCGGTGGGTCACGGCTGACGGCGTGACGCCGAGCTGGTCGGCGGCGGCGGACATGCTTCCCAGCCGGCTGATGGCCTGCAGAAGAATATAATGCCGCGCTTCGAGTTTCGGGATTTGCGATTGCGCCATTTTCAACAAATAACGGAAAACATTGCAATTGTCTCACTGCGGCTTTCGCCGTCATTATTTCGAAACGCAAGCCTTTTGGCGAAGGCAAGGATATGCCGGAGCTTCGATTGTTCGTGTCGCCGTCCGGTGCCCCTTAAGCGTGGCGGTCGCCATGCTTCGGCTGAACCAGCCAGGCGCGCCGAGGCCCTTTCAAAATTGAATTTCACTTTGAAACAGTGAGGAAACCATGACGAACGAAAGCGCCAACACCCCCGTAACCAGAATGATCGCAGGCATGGCTGGCGAGGCCAGAGCCGGACGCGTGGACCGGCGCGAGTTTCTGGCGCTGGCCAGCGCCTTCGGCGCGACCGCGGCGTCCGCCTACGCGATGATCGGCCTGACGCTGCCGACCGAGGCTCTAGCCCAGGCAACCCCGAAAAAGGGCGGCGTGCTCAAGGTCGCCATGTTCGTCAAGGACCAGAAGGACCCGCGCACCTATGACTGGCCGGAGATGGCCAATGTCACGCGCCAGGTGATGGAGCCGCTGATCAAGTACGGGCACGATTTCACCTTCAAGCCGATGCTGCTGGAAAGCTGGGACGTCAACGACGACGCCACCGAATACACGCTGCATCTGCGCAAGGGCGTGACGTGGAACAATGGCGACGCGTTCACCGCCGACGACGTCGTCTACAATTTCACGCGCTGGTGCGACAAGGCGGCCGAGGGCAATTCCATGGCGGGCCGGCTGACGGCCTTGGCGGACGAAGCGACCGGCAAGGCGCGTGACGGCGCGATCGCCAAGACGGACGATCACACGGTCGTGCTAAAACTCTCGACGTCGGACATCTCGATCGTCCCGACCATGGCGGACTACACGGCGCTGATCATGCATCGCGACTTCGACAAGAACGGCAGCGATCCCGTCAAATCCCCGGTGGGAACCGGAGCCTTCGAACTCGTGTCCTATGAGGTCGGCAACAGGGCTGTGCTGAAGCGGCGGGAGAACGGGTCGTGGTGGGGCGGCGAAGCCTATCTCGACGGGATCGAGTT
>JBGTLX010000505.1:0-1677 GCA_041743855.1 Rhizobiaceae bacterium
ATCGTCGCCTATTATTCCAAGCCCGACGGCACCATGCTGTCCTTCCCCTACAATTCCTCGTCGCCGATCCTCTATTACAACAAGGACATTTTCGAGAAGGCTGGCCTCGACGTCGACAACCCGCCAAAAACCTGGCCGGAAGTCTGGGAAGCGGCCCGCAAGATCAAGACCAGCGGGGCCGCGCCCTGCGGCTACACCTCGACCTGGCTGACCTGGATCGGGCTCGAGAACTTCGCCGCCTGGAACAATCTGCAATACGCGACCGGCGAGAACGGGCTTGCCGCCACCGATGTCGAACTCAAGATCAACACCCCGGAATTCGTCGAACATTTTCAGACGATCGCGGATCTGGCCAAGGAGGGCGTGTTCCGCTACGGCGGGCGCACCTCGGAAGCCAAGCAGGTCTTCCTCGCCGGCGAATGCGGAATCTTCACCGAATCCTCGGGCGGTCTCGGCGATGTCATCAAATCCGGCATGAATTACGGCCTCGGCCAGCTTCCCTACTATGACAAGCTCGAAGGCGCGCCGCAGAACACGATTCCCGGCGGCGCCAGCCTCTGGGTTTTCGGCGGCAAGTCGGACGAGGAGTATAAGGGCGTCGCCGCCTTCTTCACCTTCCTGTCGCAGACCGAGATCCAGTCGCGTCTGCATCAGGTCTCCGGCTATCTGCCGGTGACGATGGCAGCCTACAACGCCACCAAGGAGTCCGGCTTCTACGAAGAGAATCCCGGCCGCGAGATTCCCATCACCCAGATGATGGGCAAGGAGCCGACCGAAAACTCCCGCGGCGTGCGCCTCGTCAACCTGCCTCAGGTGCGCGACATCCAGAACGAGGAGTTCGAAAAGATGCTGGCCGGCGAACAGACCGCCCAGCAGGCGCTCGACAATGCGGTGACCCGCGGCAACGCGGCCATCCAGCAGGCCATCGGGAACTAAACCCGCAAGACCCTCTCCCAGAAAAACCACCCACGCGATCCGTCGCGTGGGTGCATGATTGTCAGCGGAGCAAGTTCTGTCCCCACGCGTCATCTTTCCCAACCGGGTCCTGCCCTATCTGCTGGTCGCGCCGCAACTCGCCATCACGCTGATCTTCTTCTACTGGCCGGCGAGCCAGGCCCTCTATCAGTCGATGCTGCGCGAGGATCCGTTCGGTCTGAACAGCGCCTTCGTCTGGTTCGACAATTTCGAACGCGTTCTGGCCGACCCGAATTATCTGAATTCGATGAAGGTCACCGCGGTGTTCTCCGTCTCGACCGCTTTCGTGTCGATGGGAACCGCGCTGCTGCTCGCGGTCATGGCCGACAAGGTCATTCGCGGGCGCGGCCTCTATCGCACGCTGATGATCTGGCCCTACGCGGTCGCGCCGGCCATCGCCGGCATGCTGTGGCTGTTCCTGTTCAACCCGTCGATCGGCACGCTGGCCTATGGCCTGCGCTCGCTGGGCATCGCCTGGGACCCGCTACTCAACGGAACGCACGCCATGATCCTGGTGGTCGCCGCCGCCTCGTGGAAGCAGATCAGCTACAATTTCCTGTTCTTCGTCGCCGGTCTGCAGGCAATTCCCAAAACCTTGATCGAGGCCGCGGCCATCGATGGCGCCGGCGAGATGAAGCGCTTCTGGACGATCGTCTTTCCGCTGCTCGCGCCGACGACGTTCTTCCTGCTCGTCGTCAACAC
>JBGTLX010000506.1:0-2617 GCA_041743855.1 Rhizobiaceae bacterium
AACAGCCCCTGCAATTTGTTGGTGCCGAGCGCCTCGACCGGCGAAAACCCCGCGAGCAGCAGCGCCGGCACCGCGATCAGGCCACCGCCGCCGGCGATCGCATCGACGAAGCCCGCGACGAAAGCCGCAAATCCGAGCAGGACGATCGTTTGCGTGGCGAGGTCGGACATCGGGCAGTTGTTTGGCGGGAATTTGCAAGCGCTTCGACCACACGCATCCCGTTTGCGCAAGGCGCATTTCGCGCTAAACACATCGGATGGGACGAAGGGGAATCAGCAATGGCCGCCGGATTGCTTTCACAACTCAGATCACTGTTCGATGGCGACCCAGGCGTCCGCAAAGTCGCCGACGATCCGGTGCTGTCGGCGGAACTCCTGCTGCTGTTTCGCATGATCCTCGCCGACGGCTTGGTCGAGGACAGCGAGATGGACATGTTTCGCCGCATCTGCCGCGACGCTTTCGGCATCGCCGACGAGAGTTTCGACGGCGTCGTCGAATATCTCAACGATTTCGGCTACGAGACCAACGGCAGGCAGGCGGTAGCCCTTTTCCAGGAATTGAGCCTCGAGCGTCGCCAATTGCTCGCCCGCCACATGGCCGATATCGCCAAAGCCGATTCCGAGCTTGCCGAAAACGAGGTGCGGCTGCTTCGGCGCACCATGGAGATGCTCGGCGTCAGCCCGGTCGACGCGGTGAAACCGGGCAGCTGACCGTGCGTCCTTCGAGGCTCGCCCGCTCAACGCGGTGCCAACTCTTTGCCGACAATGCGGGCTCGCACCTCAGGATGAGGGAGGTTGCGCTGGCCGTAGGCTCGAAGGGCGAGTACGCGATTAGCGGTTCACGGCAGAAGCGAATTCTAAGTCGAAAGCTACATCCCACTGGGATCCGATGCAGCGCGCGAACTTTGCCAGTTGCTGTCCGATGCACCAACCGCCCTCATCCTGAGGTGCGAGCCTTGCATGGCATTCGAGAATTAGCCTCATTCCTTCGCGGGCGAGCCTCGAAGGACGCACTGATACTTTAAGCTGCCACAGCCGCCGCCAAGCCAAGCTCGATCGCCACTGGCACATGGTCGGACGGCTTTTCCCAGGCCCGCACATGCTTTTCGACCGAGGCCGAGACGAAACGGTCGGCGGCTTCGGGCGACAGCAGCAGATGGTCGATGCGGATGCCGTTGTTCTTCTGCCATGCTCCGGCCTGATAATCCCAGAACGTGTAGACGCCGCTGTCGTCGGTGACGGCGCGGACAGCCTCGGTAAATCCCAGGTTTTCCAGGCGGCGAAAGGCCCGGCGCGTTTCCGGCTGGAACAGCGCGTCGTTCAGCCAGGCCTGCGGAAATTTGGCGTCGGCGGGTTCCGGGATGACATTGTAGTCGCCGGCCAGCACCAGCGGCTCCTCCAGCGCCAGGCGCTCGGCCGCCCAGCGTTCGAGCCGCGCCATCCAGGACAGCTTGTAGGGAAATTTGCGCTCGTCGGTGATCGGGTTGCCGTTCGGCAGATAGAGCGAGACGACGCGCAACGCGCCCCTGTCCGTCGAGAACACGCCCTCGATGAAGCGCGCATGCTCGTCGGTGTCGTCGCCGTGAAGACCGCGATTGACCTCGTCGAAGCGCAGTTTCGACAGGATGGCGACGCCGTTAAAACCCTTCTGGCCGTGGGTCTCGACATGATAGCCGAGCGCCTCGATCTCCATGCGCGGAAACTGGTCGTCGAGCGACTTGATCTCCTGCAGGCAGACGATGTCGGGCGCGCTTTCCTTCAGCCATAAAAGCAGATTGTCGATCCGGGCCTTGATGCCGTTGATGTTCCAGGTGACGATTTTCATGGGACGAGCGTTACCATGAAGAACGCCCGGCAATCATCCAAAAAGTTGGCAACACAACGCGTCTCAATCGCGCCGGCGCTCGACCAGTCCGATCGTGTTGCCGGCCGGGTCTTTTAGGAAAGCCATCCACTCGTTTTCTCCGGCCGGGCCGAACTGGCCGGCGGTATCAATATGGACGATCGCCGGGTCGTGGGTCATGGCCGCGCCCTTGGCCTTCAGGGCCGCGCAAGTGCCAAAAATATCCTCGACATCGAGATAGACGGTCGCGGGCGACAGTCCGCCGGTGAACATCAGCCTGACATCGCCGGCGAGAATGAAGGCAATGCCGGGCGGGTCGTAGCGCGCGTGGACTGGCAGGCCGATGAACTCGGACCAGAATTTCAGGGTTCTGTCGAGATCCCGCCCGGCGGCGAGCGCTACCTGCCGAAATCCGGTCGGGCTGGAAGCCGGACCGGCCATTGCTCAGACGGAAAAACTGGTTCCGCAGCCGCAGGACGCAACCGCGTTGGGGTTCCGGATCTGGAACGACTGGCCCATCAGGTCGTCGACGAAATCGATGACCGATCCGCCCATATAGATCAGGGACAGATCGTCGACGAGGATCGTCGCGCCATGTTTTATGATGGCGACGTCGTCGTCGTTGCGGCTGTCGACGAGATCGAACTTGTAGGAAAAGCCCGAGCAGCCGCCGCCCTCGACGGAGACGCGCAGCGCTATCTTGCCCGGTTGCCCCGCGACGATCTTTGCCACGCGCAAGGCTGCGGCATCCGTCACGTCGACCTTCATGGCAGTC
>JBGTLX010000507.1:0-4488 GCA_041743855.1 Rhizobiaceae bacterium
TGAAATGAGGGAAACGCCGATGATGCCGGGCAAAAAGGCCGGATTTATGCTGGATTCGCGGCTCGATGCCGACAGCGAGCAGATCATGTGGCTCGGCCTGTGCGAATTGCGCGTCATGAACGACCGGCGCTGGCCCTGGCTGCTGCTGGTGCCGCAGCGTCCCGGCGCGGAGGAAATCCACGACATGACCCCGCTCGACCAGGCGATGCTGACCTTCGAGACCAACATGGTGGCGCAGGCGCTGAAGAAGGTCACCGGCTGCGCCAAGATCAATTCGGCGGCGCTCGGCAACGTCGTCCGGCAGTTGCACGTCCATGTCGTCGCCCGCTCGGAGGGTGACGCCGGCTGGCCGGGTCCGGTCTGGGGCTACGGCATGCGCGAGCCTTACAAGCCGTCCGATCTCCACCGGTTTGCGCAAGATATCAAGGCGGCGCTATAACGCGCAAATCCGTCCCGCCTTCGAGTCCCCCATGACTTTCCGCCTTTTCGACGCCCCGCTGCAGGAGCCGAGCCAGTTCGTCGGCTTTGCCGGCAACCGGCTCAACCGCCTGTCGGAAAACCGCGGCGACGATTGCGTCGGCAAGGCGCTGGAAGATATTTCGGCGCGGCTGCACCTGATGGGCGGCGGCCGGAGCCTGTTGAAACTCGCCGACGGCGTATTCGACCCCTATTTCACTGCCGCTGAAGCGCTGGCGCTCGGCGCGACGCTCGGCGAGGCCATCCTGCTCGGCTTTTCCCAAAAGGGCCCGGTGCTGGCGGCGCCGCTGGTCCTCGAACCCGACCAACTGCCCGACCATCTCAAGGCGATCGACTACCGGTCGGTCTATATGCAGGGGCTGCTCGACGCATCGGCGCTGGGCGAAGTCGCGCAAGGCGCATCGCTGCTCGCCTGGCATGTCAGCCACAAATTCTGCGGCAAATGCGGCCATGAGGCCCACATGCGCGCCGGCGGCTACAAGCGGCTCTGCACGGCTTGCGGCGCCGAGCATTTCCCGCGCTCCGACCCGGTCGCCATCATGCTGACGGTGACCAGGGAGAAATGCCTGCTCGGGCGCGGCCGGCATTTCGCGCCGGGCATGTATTCGGCGCTCGCCGGCTTCATCGAGCCCGGCGAAACGATCGAGAACGCGGTGCGCCGCGAAACCTTCGAGGAGGCCGGCATAAAACTCGGGCGGGTCGTCTATCACGCCAGCCAGCCCTGGCCGTTTCCCTATTCGCTGATGATCGGCTGTTTCGGCGAGGCGCTGAACGAGGATATCCATGCCGACATGACGGAACTCGAGGACTGCCGCTGGTTTGTTCGCGACGAGGTTATGGCCATGCTCGACAAGACGCATCCCGCATTATCCGTGCCGCCCGAAGGCGCGATCGCCCATCATTTGATCAAGGCCTGGGCTTATTCCGGCACGGAGTAGCGGACGATAATTGCGCCGTTCGACAGCGCGCGCGATTCAAGCAGCGTCAGATCGCGCCGTGCGCCTTTCTTGAACAGCGGCGTGCCCGATCCAAGCAGCCCGGGAACGACGCACAGCATGATCTCGTTGACCAGCCCGTCCTCGATCAGGGAATGCACGAGATCGGCGCTGCCGAACACGTAGATGTTCTTCGTGGCGGTCTGCTTCAGCTTCGATATCTCTGCGCCGATATCGCTGGTAACCCTGGTGTTGTTCCAATCCGACGAGGTCACGGTGCGCGAGGCGACGAGCTTCGGCAGCGCGTTCATGTAGTCCTTGACCGGCCCTTCGTCGGTCGTCGTCGTCCAGTAGTCGCGCATGCCTTCATAGGTCACGCGGCCGAACACCAGCGCTTCGGCATTCTCGCCGAACTCGATCGAAAGCTTCTCCAGTTCCGGCCCCCACGCCCTGTTGTGGAAGTCGAGATCCCATTTTTTGTCGCTCTCGAAATAGCCGTCCACGGAAACGAGGTTCCACACGATCAGCTTCGCCATATCCGTTCTCCTACATCTTAACCAGTTGCATATTACAACTGGTTGCTTGTTAGCAAAACCGATCTTATATTGCAACTGGTTTTTGTGCGGCCCGGCTGGCCTAAATCGACCGCTCAGTCGGCGACTTTCCATTCCTCGCGCGATTCGCTGCGCGGATAGACGCCGAGCACCCGCACTTCGCGCGAGAAGAAGCGCAGCTCGTCGAGCGCCAGCTTCACATTCGGATCCTCGGGATGGCCTTCGATGTCGGCATAGAACAGCGTCGCGGTGAAAGCGCCCAGCTGGTAGCTCTCCAGCTTGGTCATGTTGACGCCATTGGTGGCGAAGCCGCCCATCGCCTTGTACAGCGCCGCCGGCACGTTGCGCACACGGAACATGAAGGTGGTCATCATCCTGGCGTCCGCCGACGGACGCTCCACCCATTGCTTGTTACGGGTCAGCACCACGAAGCGGGTGACGTTGGTGTCGGTGTCCTCGACATTTTTTTCGAGGATGTCGAGGCCGTAGAGATCGGCGGCGAGACGCGGCGCCAGCGCGGCCATCGTGCTGTCCCGCATTTCAGCCACCAGCTTGGCCGCGCCCGCGGTGTCGCCCGCGATCACCGGCTTCCACCCGTTCTTGCGGATGTATTTGCGGCACTGGCCGAGCGCATGGATGTGGCTGTGGACGGTCTTGATTTCGCGGCGCGCGACGCCGGGCAGTACCATCAGTTGGAAGTGGATCGGCAAAAAATACTCGCCGACGATGTGCAGCTTCGATTCCGGCAGCAGATGATGGATGTCGGCGACGCGGCCCGCGATCGTGTTCTCGATCGGGATCATGGCGAGGTCGGCCTTGCCCGTCTCGACCGCGCTGAACGCATCCTCGAAAGTCGGGCACGGCAGCGGCTCCATGGTCGCAAACATGTTGCGGCAGGCGGTGTCGGAGTTCGCGCCGGGTTCGCCCTGGAACGAGATGCGGTTGGTCTTTTCGGCCATGATTCTTTTGGTCCTAAGCTTCAAGGATTGCGCGGGCGCGCGCTAGGTCTTCGGCCGTGTCGACGCCCAGAGGCGCCGCCCGCACAATCTCCAGATCGATGCGCATGCCGGCCTCCAGCGCGCGCAGTTGCTCCAGCCGCTCGCGCTTCTCCAGCGCCGATTGAGGCAGCGAGACGAAGCGTTCAAGGGCGGCGCGTCGATAGGCGTAGAGGCCGATGTGATGGTAGAGCGGCCCCTCACCCCAAGGCGCGGTGGCGCGCGTGAAATAGAGCGCGCGCAGCCGGTTTTCCGACAGCGGCGAACCGACCGCCTTTACGACGTTCGGATCGGTCCGCTCGGCATCGCGGTCGATCTCGACGCCGAGCGTGGCGATGTCGACGGCCGGGTTTTCGAGCGGCGCGCGCGCCGCGCGGATCGTCTCTGGCTCGATGGTCGGCAGGTCGCCTTGCACATTGACCACAATCTCGACCCGCCGCTCGGGATCGAGCGCCGTCAGCGCCTCGAAGATCCGGTCGGAGCCCGACTGGTGGGCAGCACTTGTCATCGCCGCCTCGAAACCGTGCGCCCGGACAGTTGCGACGATCGTGTCGGAATCCGTCGCGACGACGACGCGGCCGAGCCCGCTTTCGCGCGCCCGCTCGGCGACATGGACGATCATCGGCCGGCCGGCGATCATGGCCAGTGGCTTGTCGGGAAGCCGGGTCGAGGCCAGGCGGGCCGGAATCAGGAGCAGAGTTGTCATGGAAAGTGCTGGTTGGCCGCTGAAAAGAGGTGGTTCAAAAGTGGCAAAAGGTCTCACCGCGACCGACCTTATAGGTGTTGCAACAGCCGAGCAAAAGACCTAGTTTCCGGCCGAATTTGTCGGTCTTGCCGGCGAGATGACGCCGATCCGGCACGCGGAGACAAGGGTTCCGCCGGCCGACGACCAGGGAGCCCCCGAGCGCATGGAATCTTTCGAGTTCAACAAGCTGATCGGCGCTTTGCTTGCAACCGTGTTCATCGTGTTTTCGGCGGGCATCCTTTCGGATGCGATCTTCGCCGCGCCTGTCCCGGAGAGGGCGGGCTTCGAGATCGTAGCGGCCGAACCGGAAGACGGCGGCGGCACGGAAGCGGCTGCCGAGGAGCCGATTGCGGTGCTCTTGGCCAGCGCCACGCCGGAAGCCGGCGCGACGGTGTTCAAGAAATGCACGGCCTGCCACACGGTCGAGAATGGCGGCGCCAACAAGGTCGGCCCGAACCTCTGGAACATCGTCAACCGGCCCGTCGCCTCGCATGAGGGCTTTGCCTATTCGGGTCCGATGAAGGAGTTTTCGCAGGGCGGTTCGGTGGTCTGGGACTACGAGCAACTGAGCAGCTTCCTCAATGCTCCCAAAGCCCTAATCAACGGCACCGCGATGACCTTTGCCGGCGTCAAGAAGCCCGACGAACGCGCCAATCTCATCGCCTATCTCAGAACCCTGTCCGACGCCCCAGTCCCGCTTCCCGAAGCGCCAGCGCCCGCCGCCGAAGGGGTTTCCGCGCCAGCCGAAGGGGCGCCGCTTGCTCCGGCTGCTCCTGCCGAAG
>JBGTLX010000508.1:0-1767 GCA_041743855.1 Rhizobiaceae bacterium
GGTGGCCGGCGTGCGCTACAAGGCGTGGCAGCCCTCCTCGGGCATGCATCCCAATCTGCCGGTCAACACGCCGCTCACCTTCGACATCCATGACCGCTGGTCGGCGCGCTCGGTTGGCGGCTGCGTCTATCATGTCGCCCACCCCGGCGGGCGCAGCTACGACACTTTTCCGGTCAACGCCAACGAGGCCGAGGCGCGGCGGCTGGCGCGCTTCGAGCCGCGCGGCCACACGCCCTCGCGCTTCGACGTGCGGCAAGAAGAACCCGGCGACGATTTCCCGCTGACGCTTGACCTGCGCCGGCCCCCGGTTCTGTGATCGGCGATGGCCAAGGGGACTGAAAAATACGCCCGGCAAAAACCGCGCACCAGCCGGTTTCTGGACGCCTACAGGCCGATCGACGGCGTTGTCGACGAAATGATCGACGCGGACGGCAATCCGCGCGCCGTCTGGAAGGATTTCGTCGCCGCACTCGAAGAGCTAGGCCCGGAGGAACTTTCGCAGCGTTTCGCCCGCGCCGACCAGTATCTTCGCGACACCGGCGTCTATTACCGCGTCTATGACAATGCCGGGGCCAACGAGCGCGAATGGCCGTTGGCCCATGTTCCGCTGCTTATCGACGAGACCGAGTGGGCGGGCATCAGTGCCGGCCTCGTCCAGCGCGCCGATCTGTTCGAGACGATCTGCGCCGACATCTATGGCGACAACACGCTGGTCGAAAACGGGCTGCTGCCGGCAGGCCTTATCGCATCCAGCCCCGAATATCTGCGTCCGTTCGCCGGAATAAAGCCCGCCGGAGGGCATTTCCTGCATTTTTGCGCCTTCGAACTCGGCCGCGGACCGAACGGCGAATGGTGGGTCCTGGGCGACCGCATGCAGGCCCCGTCCGGCGCGGGCTTCGCGCTGGAAAACCGCGTCGCCACGACGCGCGCTTTGTCCGACATCTATGGCGAGATGAATGTGCACCGGCTTGCCGGCTTCTTCCGGCGCTTTCGCGATACGCTCCAGGACATTGGCAGCGGCCGCGTCGCCATCCTGACGCCCGGCCAGCTCAACGAAACCTATTTCGAGCACGCCTATATCGCGCGCTACCTTGGCATCATGCTGCTCGAGGGCGATGATCTGATGGTCGCCGGCGGGAAACTGATGGTGCGCACCGTGTCCGGGCCGATGCCGGTCACCGTGTTGTGGCGGCGTCTCGACGCCGCCTTCGCCGACCCGATCGAACTGAGGTCCGACTCGCGAATCGGTGCGCCGGGGCTGACGGAAGCGATCCGCCACGGTTCGGTCACGGCGGTCAATGCGCTGGGTTCCGGCATCATGGAGACGCGCGCGTTGCTCGCCTTCCTGCCGAAAATTTGCCGAAAACTGCGGGGCGAGGATTTGCTCCTGCCCGGCATCGCCACTTGGTGGTGCGGGCAAAATGCCGAGCGCCGGCATGTGGCCCAAAATCTCGACCGGATGATGATCGGGCCGGCGCTGTCGACGCGCCTGCCGTTCGAGGACGACAACGAAACCGTGCTTGGCTCCACGCTGGAGGCCGGCGAGCGATTGGCCCTTCTCGCCAGCATCGAAGCCGATGGCGGGTCTTTCGTCGGCCAGGAAGCAGTCACGCTGTCGACCACGCCGGTTTTCGTCGGCGGGAGGCTCGAACCGCGGCCGGCAATCCTGCGCGTCTATCTCGCCCGAACAACGCAAGGCTGGGCGGTCATGCCCGGCGGCTTCGCGCGCGTCGGATCGTCCGCAGATGCCACGGCCATCGCCATGCA
>JBGTLX010000509.1:0-3991 GCA_041743855.1 Rhizobiaceae bacterium
CTGCCTCTCTTGATCGTCAGATCGATACAAGCAGCAGGCGCCGTGTGCAATGCCGGCAGACAGAAGAGAGACAGGACATGGCGAGGCGGCGCGTTCAAGCGCTCGTTCGGCCTCAGTCCCAGACGAAGGCGACCTTCTTCAGCGCCTTCTGGTCAAAAATCTCGACGCCTTCGGCGATGTCGCGGCCGCCGGCGCCTTCGTAGAAGGAGAGCGCGCCTTCATTGTCCTCCAGCGCCCAGACGACCATGCCCTTGAAGCCGAAATCGGCGAGATGCTGGCGCGCCGCCGAAAACAGCCGCCGGCCAAGCCCGACGCCCTGGCATTCGGGAAGCAGATAAAGCTCGTAGATTTCGCCCTGTTGCGCGAGTTGGCGGGCGCGGTTCCGCCCAAGCGTCGCATAGCCCGATACCTTGCCGCCGATCTCGACCACCAGGATGGTGGCCGCGCGGCGGATGGCGTTGGCCCACCACTGGCTGCCGCGCCGGTTGATCATCGTGTTGAGCGCCCGGTGCGGGATGATGCCGGCATAGGCGCCGCGCCACGCCTGATGATGCACCTCGGCGATCGCCGGCGCATCGCTCTGCTCTGCTTTCCTGATGCCGATGGTCAAGGTGTTCATGGTTCCTTAACCATAAACGCCTGCCGCACACCGTGGCAAGCCACGGATGCTGGCCGTGCGCAATTGCGCACAGAGGATCAGAGTTCGACCAGATGATCGTCTAGTTCGTTGCGGTCGCCGTCCCGTTTCGGCGCATGGGCCGCGAGCAGCGCGCCCACCGCCGAGACCGCGCGGACGAAACCGTCGGCCAGCCGGCCGGTGCGCGCATGTTCGATCAGATCGGCGACGATATCGTCCCACAGTCGCTGCTCGACATGCGCGTCGACGCCGCCATCGGCGATGATTTCGGCGTAGCGTTCGGCCAGCGACACGAAAACCAGCACGCCGGTGCGCTCGGCGGTGATGTGGACGTTTCGCGCCAGAAACTGTTTGACGGCGTTGTCGTGCGCGCGGGCGAACTGCAGGCGGCGCGGCGTAAGCCGGAGCGCCAGTCGCGGGAACATCACCAGCAAGGCGTGCACGCCCGCGAAGGCCAGTATTTGCGTCGCGACAAACCAGGGCAGCCCGATGCCGAGCCAGAAAAATTCCAGCGCGACCGCCACGCCGAGGCTGGCGACCAGCATCGAGATGAGGGCGATGAAGGCGGCCGGGAAATAATAGTCGTCGCTCGACCGCGCGACGACGCAATAAATTTCGCCGGCGGTGGTTTTTTCCGCGGCGCGGATCGCCTCGGCGATTCGTTTGTGATCCTGCGGTGTGATGGGCTTTTCGCTCATGCGCCTACCAGCTTCCCGACGAGCCGCCGCCGCCAGACTATCCGCCGCCGCCGGAAAAGCCGCCGCCGCCCGACGAGCCGCCCCCACCCGACGACCAACTGCCGCCCGAGGAGCGGCTTGTCCCGTCGCCATAGTTGAAAGTCATGCCGAGCCATTCGTAGCGGCCGCGCCGGATTTTTCGGCCGTAAATCCGGGGCAGGATGGCGAAAGCGAAACCGCCGAAAAACAGCACGGCCCATACAGCGATGAACAAAAAAAACGCGACATCGGAAGGGCCGCTGTCGCGGTTGCGCTCCGCGCGCGCCTCGAGTTCCGCTCCATTGCCTTCCGCGACCAGCACGATGTCGTCGACGGCGCGCGAAATCCCGCCGGAGAAATCGCCGGCGCGGAACGCCGGGACTATGGTGTTCTCGATGATCAGCCGCGAATGCAGATCGGTCAGCGTGCCTTCGAACCCATAGCCGACCTCGATCCGCATCTTGCGATCATCGATGGCGACGATGAGCAAGATGCCGTTGTCCTCGCCCGCCTGCCCCAGTTCCCAGAAGCGGAACAGCCGGTTGGCGTAGGGCTCGATCGCCTCGCCGTCGAGGCTGGGAAAGGTCGCGACGACGATCTGGTCGGAGGATTTCTGTTCGAAGGCCGCAAGTTTTTGCACGAGCGCGGCCTCGGCAGTCGCATCGATCACGCCGGCATTGTCGACCACGCGCCCGGTGAGCGCGGGGAGTTCGGCGGCGAGGGCGGAGAGGGGGAGGAGGAGGAGGAGAAAAAACGCGGCGATGAAGCGCGGTATCCCTCCCCCTTGAGGGGAGGGTCGATCCGCGAAGCGGATCGGGGTGGGGTCCTCTACACTGCTTCCACTTTCGGGTCCGAAAACGTCGAGCACTGCCGCAACAACCCCACCCGGCGCGTACCGCGCCACCCTCCCCTCAAGGGGGAGGGAAACGCCGGCGCTCACGCCGCTTACCAACGTTCTCTCCTAATTGAAATCCACCTTGGGCAGCTCGATCTTGTCTTCGGCCACGGTGAAATTCTGGAACGGCTCGTTGTCGGTGAACCACAAATTGGCCCACAGCACCGACGGGAAGGTCCGCAGCGTCGTGTTATAGACCCGGACCGCCTCGATATAGTCCCGCCGCGCCACCGCGATGCGGTTCTCGGTGCCTTCGAGTTGCGCCTGCAACGCCAGAAAGTTCTGGTTGGATTTGAGGTCGGGATAATTTTCAACCACCGCCAAAAGCCGCGACAGCGCTCCGGTCAGTCCGGACTGGCCTTCCTGGAACGCCTGGAATTTCGCCGGATCGTCCAGCGCCTCAGGCGGCAGCGTCACTTGCGTCGCTCTGGCGCGCGCCTCGACCACGCTCTCCAGCACGTCCTTTTCCTGCGCCGCAAAACCCTTCACCGTCTCGACCAGGTTCGGGATCAGATCGGCGCGGCGCTGGTACTGGTTCAACACCTCGCTCCAGGCGGCCTTGGCGCTTTCCTCGGTTGTCGGGATCGCGTTGTAGCCGCAGGCCGACAGCAGTGGCAGCGCCAACGCTATGAACAAAAAGGCCGGCAGCAGGCGAAAGGAAAACGATGCGGTTTGGCTTGAAAACATGGAACATCCCTCGGGGCGCGTTGGCTGATGGACTGTCTAGCACACCTAAGCGACAAGAGAACCGCCGGACCGGCCGGCTGTTTGCCGGCCTGTGAAAATTTGCGGGAAGCTATAGACTTGGCCTGAAACAGGGATTTGCGGATGGCTGAAAACGGCGAAGGCGACCGCGAGATCGAATCACGGCGCATCCTCGACCGCGTCTCGCGCGAGGTCGAAAGCGGCGGCGCTTCGATGACCGGGCGCATGGCCGGGCGCGTCCGCGGCCATATGGCTGCCGGCGATGTGGACCGCGCCGACTGGGCGGAGTATTGGGGCACGCGGATCGGCCGGATTTTGAGCCTGATTCTGATGGTCGGGCTGATCGTCTGGCTGGTGCTTTTCATGCTGGGGTGACGAATTCATGAATGCCGAGCAGACCGAGACGCCGCGCGCCGTCATCGTCGTTTCCAGCCATGTCGCGCGGGGCTCGGTCGGCAACCGCGCGGCGGTGTTTGCGCTCGAAACGCTCGGCTGGCCGGTGTGGGCCGTACCGACCGTCATCCTGCCCTGGCATACCGGACATGGCCCCTCGACGCGCATCGTTCCGGAGCCGGAACAGTTTGCGTCATTGATGAAAGACCTCGAACGCACCCCCTGGCTCGGCGAAGTGGCGGGCGTGTTGTCCGGCTATCTCGGCAATGCGCGCCAGGCTGAAGCGGTCGCGTCGCTGGTCAAGGCGGTCAAGGCCCGCAACCCCAAGGCGCTCTATGTCTGCGACCCGGTCATGGGCGATCTGGGCGGCCTTTACGTAAAGGTCGAGGTCGCCGAGGCGATGCGCGACCTGCTGCTGCCGCTGGCCGACATCGCCACGCCCAACCGCTACGAGCTCGAATGGCTGAGCGGCATGAAGCTCGACGATCTGCGCTCGACGCTTGCCGCCGCCGATTTGGCCGCGCCGGCAAGAATGCTGGTCACGTCCGCCCCCGCCATGATGGCGGGCGGCATCGGCAATCTGCTGCTGACGCCCTCCGAGGCGCTTTTGGCCGAGCACCGCATCATCGAGGGCCCGCTGAGCGG
>JBGTLX010000510.1:0-3067 GCA_041743855.1 Rhizobiaceae bacterium
GGCCGATCTACGAGGCGGCGATGCGCGCCGCCGGCGAGGTGCTCGGACGCGCGGTTGCCAAAAGCGACGCTCTGGCGATCGGCGACGGCATGCTGACCGACATCAAGGGCGCGGCCGACGCGGGCATCGACGCGCTCTACATATCCGGCGGCATCCATGCGCGGGATTATGGCGACCCCGACAGGCCGGACGTGGCCAAGCTTGCGCTGTTTCTGAACCGGTACGGCTACGACCCTGTCGCAATCATGCCCAAGCTGCGCTGACCATGGACCGGGTCTTTCGGCACGTTACCGAAACGGATGCGATCGACGCCGATCTGCGTGGCGGCGTTCTGGCGATCGGCAATTTCGACGGGGTGCATCGCGGCCACCAGATCGTGCTGGAACGCGCGCTTGTCGAAGCGTCGCGGCTGGGCGCACCGCCGCTGGTCCTGACCTTCGAGCCGCATCCGCGGACCGTCTTCAGGCCGGAAGATCCGCTGTTCGTCCTGACGCCGCCGCCGATGAAGGCTCGGCTGCTTGGCGAACTGGGCTTCGCCGCCTTGGTGGAACAGCCCTTCACACGGTCTTTCGCGTCGCTGTCGGCCGAGGCCTTCGTGACCGGGGTGCTGGAGGAGCGGCTGGGGATCGGCCACGTCGTGACCGGCTTCGACTTTCATTTCGGTAAGGACCGCCAGGGCGGCCCGGCCTTTCTCATGGAGGCCGGCGAGCGCCACGGCTTCGGCGTCACGCTGGTGGATGCGTTTCGCGACGAGGGCGCCGAGATCGTTTCGTCGAGCCGCATCAGATCGCTTTTGGCCGACGGAGATGCGAGCCAGGCGGCCGGCCTGCTTGGCTACCGCTACACCGTCGAGGCGCAAATCATCGGCGGCCAGAAACTCGGACGCACGCTGGGCTTTCCGACCGCCAATATGAAGCTGCCGGAGACTGCCGGCCTGCGCCACGGCATTTATGCCGTCCGCTTTCGCCGGGCCGGCGGAACGCTGCATGACGGGGTGGCCAGTTTCGGACGGCGTCCGACCGTGGACGGCGGCGGCGCGCCGTTGCTGGAAACCTATCTGTTGGATTTTTCCGGCGATCTTTATGGCGAGATCTGCCGGGTTTCGTTCTTCGGCTTCCTGCGCCTCGAGGAAAAATTCGACGGGCTGGATGCGCTGGTCGCGCAGATGAAGCGCGACGAAGAAGAGGCTAGGGCGCTGCTGGCGGGGGTAAAGCCGCTGAGCGAACTGGACGGGAAGGTGGCGTTTTAGGCCTGCAGGACCCGTGAACTGCCTCAAGCAATCAGGCGCGTATCGAAGGGATAGCATTGAATATTTTGGATCGGAATCCGCCCGGCGTCGGCGTGGAGCGGGTTGAGCAGGTAGTTGTCGGCTCTCGGCATGACCGCCGACCTGACCCGCATTAGCGCTGCACGACTGTTTGACAGGAAATCCATTCCCTGCTGTCGCGTCAGATCTTGCGGTTGGTTCAACGCATCGGGGTTTGCCGGCTCGAATATCGCGATATCGTCGGGCGCGTCGATCTCGATGAGCTGATAACTCTCCGGCACCGCCTGACGGGTGGTGTGCACCAGGGTTTCAAGAAGCGCGGTGGAGGGATGGTCCGCGCAGTAAACCACGGGAACCCCGAGCGCATGCCATCGCCCCTCGACAAACAGACCGCCCCGGCCTGACAGGTCGGCGAAATTGGCAATACGCCAAAGACGCACGTCAGGAGAACATGCCGTAGTCGATTCGGTGCAGAACCTGTTCGACCAGATGCGCTCCGGTTTCCGACTGGAGAAGGTCAATCGGCCTTGCGCCATTCAATGCAATAATCTCGCTTCGAAGCCAGCGCGCTGCCTTTTGGTGACTGGCAAACACGCGGTCGGCATGCTGGGCCACGCGCTGAAGCCGGCGAACGCGATCGGCCTCGACCGAACTCAACGCCTGGCCGAATTGCTTTCGACGGGCAAGGGTGCGTCGCGGCCCCACGATTTGATAAAGTTCCTCATCGGTGAACCCCCACTTTCTTAGCCCGTCGAGACTTTCGGCGGTCAATGAGAGGCGACCGAGCGAGAGATCTGTCTCGCTAAAGCCGCCGGCCTCCGTGTCGGCCTGCAACCATTCAGCCGCAGCCTCTTTCTTCAGGCGCTTCATCATCGGTGATCCCGACTGGTCATCTGCCCAGCAATATATGCGCAAATGGCATCATTGACAATGCGATGCTATGATCGGACTTTATTCCGTCCGGCTTCTCGGCTAAGAGCCCGGCCATGACTTTGCTCGCGCGCAATCTTGCCGCCATACGAATTACGAGCCCGGTCTTCCGGGCGGCCTGAGGGCTGCCGGAAGCTCCGGGATTCTCGCGCGCAAAACCTCGCGCTTTTCACAAATCATGATAGTTGACGCCCGAGGCCGTCGCCGACGGGCAATCGCATGGCAAGATGATATGACCGACACGACCGAAAAGATCGACTATTCGAAAACGCTGTATTTGCCGCGGACAGATTTTCCGATGCGCGCCGGGCTGCCGGAAAAAGAGCCGCAACTGGTGAAGCGCTGGCAGGAGATGGGCATGTACCGGCGGCTGCGGGAGGACGCGGCCGGCCGGCCGAAATACGTGCTGCATGACGGCCCGCCCTACGCCAACGGCAACATCCATATCGGCCACGCGCTGAACAAGATTTTGAAAGACGTGATCACGCGCTCGTTCCAGATGCGCGGTTACGACTCGAATTACGTGCCGGGCTGGGACTGCCACGGCCTGCCGATCGAGTGGAAGATCGAGGAGCAGTACCGCGCCAGGGGAAAAAACAAGGACGAGGTGCCGGTCAACGAATTCCGCCGCGAATGCCGCGAGTTTGCCGCCAACTGGATCAAGGTGCAGGCGGCGGAGTTTCAGCGGCTGGGGGTCGAGGGCGATTTCGACAATCCCTATACGACGATGGCGTTCCATGCCGAGGCGCGCATCGCCGGCGAGCTTTTGAAATTCGCTATGTCCGACCAGCTCTATCGCGGGAGCAAACCGGTGATGTGGAGCGTGGTGGAAAGGACTGCGCTGGCCGAGGCCGAGGTCGAGTATCAGGA
>JBGTLX010000511.1:0-2269 GCA_041743855.1 Rhizobiaceae bacterium
AAGGACGCCGACCGCAAGACGCACGAGGCCGAGCGCGCCGCGCTCAAGGCCGCCGCGCCGCAAAATCTCGACGCGGCGCTCGACGCGCTCGAAACCAACTGGAACCTCGGCGAGGGCGACCGCAAGCAGCGCTATATCGGCCACGCCATGGCGATCGCCGCGCAGGCCATGGATGTCGTCGGCCTGCCCGCCATCATCCGCCCCTCCTTCACCATGGGCGGCACCGGCGGCGGCATCGCCTACAACCGCGCCGAGTTCTTCGACATCGTCGGCTCCGGCCTCGACGCCTCCCCCACCACCGAAGTGCTGATCGAGGAATCGGTGCTCGGCTGGAAGGAATACGAGATGGAGGTGGTTCGCGACAAAGCCGACAATTGCATCATCATCTGCTCGATCGAAAACATAGACCCGATGGGCGTGCACACCGGCGATTCGATCACCGTTGCGCCCGCGCTCACCTTGACCGACAAGGAATACCAGATGATGCGCAACGCCTCGATCGCGGTGCTGCGCGAGATCGGGGTGGAGACCGGCGGCTCCAACGTGCAGTTCGCCGTCAACCCGGCCGACGGCCGGCTCGTGGTCATCGAGATGAACCCGCGCGTCTCGCGCTCGTCCGCGCTGGCCTCGAAAGCCACCGGCTTTCCGATCGCCAAAATCGCGGCAAAACTCGCCGTCGGCTATACGCTGGACGAGCTGGAGAACGACATCACCGGCGGCGCGACGCCCGCCTCCTTCGAGCCGTCGATCGACTACGTGGTGACAAAAATCCCGCGCTTCGCCTTCGAGAAATTTCCCGGCGCGGAGCCGACACTCACCACCGCGATGAAATCGGTCGGCGAGGTCATGGCCATCGGCCGCACCTTTCAGGAATCGCTGCAGAAAGCCTTGCGCGGCCTCGAAACCGGCCTCACCGGCCTCGACGAAATCGAGATCCCCGGTCTCGGCCATGGCGAGGATCGCAACGCCATCCGCGCCGCGCTGGGCACACCAACGCCGGACCGGCTGCGCATGGTGGCGCAGGCCATCCGCATGGGAACCTCGCTCGACGAGGTGCACCAGATGTGCCGCATCGACCCGTGGTTTCTGGAACAGATCGCCGGCATCATCGCCATGGAAGCCCGCATCCGCGAGCACGGCCTGCCGATCAACGCCCAAAATCTGCGCATGCTGAAATCGATGGGCTTTTCCGACGCCCGCCTCGCCTCGCTGACGGCCAAGGACGCGGACTTCGTGGCGGCGCTGCGTGAAAAACTCGGCGTCCACCCGGTCTACAAGCGGATCGACACCTGCGCCGCCGAATTCGCCTCGCCCACCGCCTATATGTACTCCACCTACGAGACGCCGTTCGCCGGCGAGGTCCGCTCCGAGGCGCAGGTTTCGGCGCGGAAAAAAGTCGTCATCCTCGGCGGCGGACCCAACCGCATCGGCCAGGGCATCGAGTTCGACTATTGCTGCGTCCACGCGGCCTATGCGCTGCGCGAGGCCGGCTATGAATCGATCATGGTCAACTGCAATCCCGAAACCGTCTCGACCGATTACGACACCTCCGACCGCCTCTATTTCGAGTCGCTGACCGCCGAAGACGTGCTGGAAATCCTGCGCGCCGAGCAGCAGTCCGGCGAGCTTTTGGGGGTCATCGTGCAGTTCGGCGGCCAGACGCCGCTCAAACTCGCCGATGCGCTGGAAAAGGCCGGCATCCCGATCCTCGGCACCTCGCCCGACATGATCGACCTTGCCGAAGATCGCGACCGCTTCCAGAAGTTGCTGGTCCGGCTCGCGCTGCGCCAGCCCAAGAACGGCATCGCCTGGTCGGTCGAGCAGTCGCGCACCGTCGCCTCCGAGCTCGGCTTTCCGCTGGTCGTGCGCCCCTCCTATGTGCTTGGCGGGCGCGCCATGCAGATCATCCACGACGAGACGATGCTGCAATCCTACCTGCTCGACACCGTGCCCGGCCTGGTGCCGGAAGACATCAAGCAAAAGTACCCCAACGACAAGACCGGCCAGATCAACACGCTGCTGGGCAAGAACCCGTTGCTCTTCGACACCTATCTGACCGACGCCATCGAGGTGGATGTCGATTGCCTCTGCGACGGCCGCAACACCTTCGTCTGCGGCATCATGGAGCATATCGAGGAGGCCGGCATCCATTCGGGCGACAGCGCCTGCTCGCTGCCGGTCCATACGCTGAGCGCGGAAACCGTCGAGGAACTGGAGCGCCAGACGGCGGCACTCGCCCGCGCGCTCAATGTCGGCGGGCTGATGAACG
>JBGTLX010000512.1:0-3059 GCA_041743855.1 Rhizobiaceae bacterium
GCCGCGCGCGCCATTTCGGCGAGATCGCCCGCGACGCGCTGGCCCCGCTTGACGCCACGCCGCATAAGGCCGCGCTGCTCGATGTGATCGATTTCTGCGTCGCCCGCGTCGTCTGAGGCTTGTGACCGGATCGTGAACGCGCGCTGGATTGAACGATCACCCCAAAAAGGCCATGCTTTTGGCCAATAGCGCCAACAGCGAATCCGGAAACGGCTTCCGGAAGCGTTTTGCAGGAAGGAATAGTATGCGGCAAGGATTTGCGAGCCGGCTTTTGAAGCTGGCGACTGTGGCGGCAATTTCGGTTGCGGCGCTGCCGGCGATTGCCTCGCCCTCGGCGGAGCCCGTCGATATCGGTTCGTTCTCCGGCGCATATCTCGCGGCGCGCGTCGCCGAGGTGGACAACGATCTGGATGGCGCCATCGCCTATTACGGTCAGGCGCTGTCCTTCGATCCGGAAAACGAGGTGCTCCAGCAGAGTCTGATGCTCGCACTGGTGTCGCAGGGCAGATTCGACGAGGCTGTCCCCTATGCACGCAAACTGAAGACGGTGCCGGAGGTGGAGCGCTTTTCGCGGCTTGCCCTGGCGATCGATGCGATCCGGAAGAAGGATTACACGGCCAGCGAGGAGTTGCTCGGCCAGGCCGATCAGTCCGAACTCGACGCGTTGATCTCGCAGGTGCTCGCAGCCTGGGCCAAGGCAGGTTCAGGCGACAATGTCGAGGCCATAGCCATTCTCGACGCGGTCGAGGGACCGGTATGGTATGCGCTTTTCGTCTCCTACCATCAGGCGCTGATCGCCGACATGGCCGGCCTCGACGACGAGGCCGACGCGGCCTATCAGGCAACCCTTGACGATGTCGCGGCAGGAAGCGCCGCGCCCGAATCATGGCTGCGCGCGGCCGAGGCCTATGCCGCGTTCCTCGTGCGCCAGGGCAAGAATGACGCGGCACTGGCGGTGCTCGACCGCTCCGAGGAGTTCGCTTCAGGACGCCTTCCGGTTGCCGTGCTGCGCGACAGGATCGCCAAAAACGAGCCAATCGAGCCTCTGGTCGCCACACCCGCCGAGGGCGTCAGCGAAATCCTGCTCAATCTCGGCGCGGCGCTGAACCGGGGCGGCGGCGAGAGCTTCGTTAGGGTCTATCTCCAGTTCGCGCTGGCGCTGAAGCCCGACAGCGACGTGGTGCTGATGGAACTCGCGGGCCTGGCCGAGAGGCAGGAGAACGCCGAGGAGGCGATTGCGCTTTATCGCCGCATTCCGCCCGCGTCGCCGCTGAAACAGCTGTCCGAATTGCAGCTCGGCCTCAATCTCGCCGATCTCGACCGGCGCGACGAGGCGATACCGCATCTGAAGGCGCTGCTCGACAGCAATCCGGAGGACATGCGCGCCTATCTGGCGCTCGGCGGCGTCTATTCGTCGAAGGACGAGTTTCGCGAGGCGGCCGAGGTCTATGACCGGGCGGTCGTGCAAATCGAGAAGACCAACAGTTTCCTGCCGGCCGGACCGCGGAACGCCGCCAACTGGAACATCTACTACCAGCGCGGCATAGCCTATGAGCGGCTGAAGGAATGGCCCAAGGCCGAGCCGAACTTCCGCAAGGCGCTGGAGTTGCTGCCGGACCAGCCGCAAGTGCTGAACTATCTGGGATATTCATGGGTCGACATGAACATGAATCTCGAGGAAGGCCTGGATATGATCCGCAAAGCGGTCGACCTGCGGCCGAGCGACGGTTACATCGTCGATTCGCTGGGCTGGGCCTATTTCCGGCTCGGCCGCTTCGAGGACGCCGTTCGCGAGCTTGAGCGCGCCGTGTCGCTGAAACCCGACGACGCGGTGCTGAACGATCATCTCGGCGACGCCTACTGGCGTGTCGGGCGCAAGCTCGAGGCCACCTTCCAGTGGAGCCATGCGCGCGACATGAAGCCCGAACCTGCGATTCTGGCCGGCGTGCAGAAGAAGCTGGCCGAAGGCCTGCCCGACATTGCGCCGAAGGCTGCCGCTGAAACCCCGGCCAAGACGCAAGCGCCAGCCGTGGTGACGCCGGCCCCCGCGCCCGAGGATCGGACCGAGGTCGCGCCGCCACCGACAGCCCCTATTCCCGCCGCCTACAAGGTGCAGTCGGGGCAGTCGCTGTGGTCGATAGCCGCCGACGAACTCGGGCAGGGCAGCCGGTACAAGGAAATCCTCGATCTCAACCCGCAACTGCTGGGCGATCCCGCGAGGCTGGCTCCAGGGCAGGAACTGATGCTGCCGGTATCTATCGACTGAGTGGCGGCGGCTTCTGCTGCGAGGCGTTCGACTCGGTTAACTGGTCCAAAGCCGGGAAGTTGTTGATGAAAATTCGACGGAACGGCATGGATCCTAGGGTTTCCGCTGCGTCGCTGCGCTCCTGCTCCGCCCTAGGATGACGAAGGGTGTTTTTGCCGCTCCTCAGCGTTTGTCTTTTGCATCGATCCCCATAGCATTCGTCATCCTAGGGCGGAGCAGGAGCAGAGCGACTGCGCAGACCCTAGGATCCATGCCGGAACGACGATGTAATTTCGGCTGTGCAGATCAACTTGCTGCCTGACGCTGCCGCTCGGCCTTGACCCCCTTTCGCCCGCGCACTAGAGCCGTGGCGGTTCCTATCCACAGAGGCCGCCCGTGACATTGCCCACCCATATGCATCCCGGCCGCTCCTTCCAGGGGCTGATTCTGGCCCTTCACGGCTATTGGGCGGATTATGGCTGCGTGGTCCTGCAACCCTACGACATGGAAGTGGGCGCCGGAACCTTTCATCCGGCGACCACCCTGCGCGCGCTCGGGCCGAAACGCTGGAACGTGGCCTACGTGCAGCCCTCACGCCGGCCCAAGGACGGCCGGTACGGCGAAAACCCCAACCGTCTCCAGCATTATTACCAGTATCAGGTGATGCTGAAGCCGAACCCGTCCAATCTGCAGGAACTCTATCTCGGTTCGCTGGCGGCGATCGGAATCGATCCGCTGCTGCACGACATCCGCTTCGTCGAGGACGATTGGGAAAGCCCGACGCTCGGCGCATGGGGGCTGGGCTGGGAGTGCT
>JBGTLX010000513.1:0-3385 GCA_041743855.1 Rhizobiaceae bacterium
CGAGAAGGCCCGCCAGGACGCGCTGGCGCGGATTTCGGGCGCTCCGTCGATGACCGATCTGGCCGGCGCCGACCTCGTCATCGAGGCGGCGACCGAGGACGAGACCGTCAAGCGCAAGATCTACGCGCAGCTCTGCCCGCAACTTAACCCCGAAGCGATTCTCGCCACCAACACGTCCTCGATCTCGATCACGCGGCTGGCCGCCCAGACCGACCGGCCGGAGCGTTTCATGGGCATCCACTTCATGAATCCGGTTCCGGTCATGAAGCTGGTCGAACTGGTGCGCGGCATCGCCACCGACGACAGGACCTTCGAGACTGCCAAGGCGTTTGTGAAAAAACTCGACAAGACGATCACCGTGTCGGAGGATGTTCCGGCCTTCATCGTCAACCGCATCCTCCTGCCGATGATCAACGAGGCGATCTACACGCTCTACGAGGGGGTAGGCTCGGTCGACGCCATCGACACCGCCATGAAGCTCGGCGCAAACCATCCGATGGGTCCGCTGCAACTGGCCGACTTCATCGGGCTCGACACCTGCCTGTCGATCATGCAGGTGCTGCATGACGGGCTGTCGGACTCGAAATACCGCCCCTGCCCGTTGCTGGTCAAATATGTCGAGGCCGGCTGGCTCGGCCGCAAGACCGGCCGCGGCTTTTACGATTATCGCGGCGAGCATCCGGTGCCGACACGGTAGTATAAGCCAGAGGAACGCAGTTCGGGCGTCGGGGGATTTATGGTCGGCTTACGAAGGACAGCACTTGCCGGGTATGGATTGTCGGCTGGACATGATGCGTGGCGCTTTACGAAACGTAATTCGGGCACGTTGCTCTTGTTCATCCTCGCGTGCGGGGCGGCCTACTTGCCCTTTAAAGGCGCGCGCGAACTGACAAGGGGTCACAATCGCGGCCTCGCGGCTACCCTTTTAAGAACCTTTTGCGCAGGTCTGCTGACCATCTTCGCTGGTGCCATCCTCGGTTTCGGGCTTTCGTTTGCTATTGTTCTTATTCTTGGCGGCACATATGAAGCTGCCTTGTCATTTGGAACATTGCTGACGACCGTCGTTGCAAGCGTGGCGACATTGGTAGGACTGGTGGTCGGCGCGTTCGAGCGGCCTAAGCGAACGCGCGGTTTTGCTATCTCCCGAGCGAACGCAAAGTTCATGTCCGAGGTCGGGCTCCGGGAAACCGGAGGCACCGACATCACCCACTACGATTCGGACGGCAACGCGCTCCGGTTCCTGGAGGCGCATGTGGATCGTCTGGTATTCCTCGCGGTCGGTCGGCGCAGCCGCAGAGCCTATATAAATCTGGATACCGACGGGCGAATGTTGGCTTACTCGGGCGTTGTGACAGTCTAGCTGAGGCTCGATGCCGGCGTCGCTTGGCTTCGAAGCAGAAATCGGGTCACCCGCCAAACGATCTTGACGACTGTCCAGACAAACGACGCAGCCCACAACAATGCAGACAGCATCCAACCGAACAACTCTGCCATGACGCTCAATGCCATGCCGCCACGTTTCACCAACTTCGTCACTCGCTTCAACTTCTTGATCGGCCCAAGTATCTTGCCGCGCGACATTTTCAACACGCCCCGATAAGCGCCTCCTGACTGCTCGGAGAGCTTGCCGAGCGTCGTCACGTCCTTGGTTGATTGGGCGACGTGCAGGCTGTCCAATGTAGCTTTCGGCCCTCTTGCCTTGGCAAGGCTGCCCAACGCTGTTCCACTTGCTGTAAGTTGCTCAACCACCTTCTTGTCGACGATTTTGTTGCAGCGACAGTTGCTCCGTTCCAATCCAGCCGTCCTGCGCGACCCGCAACTTCCCGCAAAGCGCCAAAGTCGATAGATTTTGTTGCGAGGCGGCGCAGGTCACTCAGCAGTTTGGCGTTCAGCTTACCTAGCCGCTTGCCTATTTTGAGAGCAGAAACCCCAAACTTCGCCGGACTGGCCGCGCCGCCAGTCACCACAGTCGCAAGGCTCGCAACGACACCCGTCCCCGCCAAAGCGATCACAACATTATCTTGCTCCGGGAATGCCCAAGCTTGCTTTGCCAAATCTCGCAGGTCACCAACTACGAACAGGTCGGCGGTAAGTTCCGCGGCGAAACCGGCAGGAGAATCAGCCTCGCCTTTGACGCCGTCCCAGATGTCGTCGGCAAGCCCAGCCCGCTGGATTTCCGCTACCTGCTTTGCGAGATCGGGAGCCACTTGGACTTTCTGTTGCGCTGCAAGTTCCATCAAGCTGTTCGCAAGCTCGGCATCGCCGTCGGCCAAAGCATCCTTGATACCCTGACGATAATCGTCAGCAGTAAGGCCATTAAGGTGAAATTCGGTCAGTTCAGCCGGGTCGGAAGACTCGACGGTTTCTTCCTCGGTCTCGATTACTTCAATCGGTGTATTCCACCACCACCACAACTGCGCTGCCTCCCATGCATGTGGCAGGATGACCGGACCAGTCGTAGCCAAAGCGAGAACCACGCTTGCCATTCGCCACCAGCGCCAAAAATGTCTGATCATGTTCCCCACCCAAGGGGAAACCTATGGTTGAAAAGAAATCTCGTCAACCACAGGCGAGAGCTTGCCGCAGTCCCTACACGAAATACTGGCCGCCATTGGGCGAGATTGTCGAGCCGGTGATGAAGCCGGCGTCGTCGGACGCCAAACGCAGCGCGCGATCTCTTCCGGTTCGCCGAGGCGCCCGACCGGGATTTGCGCGATGATGGATTCGCGCACCTTTTCCGGCACCGCCATCACACGTCAGGGGCGATTGGCCGGGCAGATCACGTCGAAGGTGATGCCACCCGCAGGTACTACGGAGGACACGTCCGGATGAACCACGGGCTCGCGCTGCGGACAGCCATAACGGCGCGTGCCTTACCAGCGTGCGAAGAAGCGGCCGCCCAGGGCTCCGGCAATCGCCAGAACGCCGATGGCGACCGAATACCAGGTCGCGACGAACAGCGGCGAATCGTCCGTGCAATGCGCGGCGTAGAAGGTCGCCGCGATCCCTCCGGCAAGCAGGCCGGCGGCGGCGCCCGCTAGATCGGGCCTTGTCGGCGCGCCGTGACGAAGGAACGCCAGGAACAATGCGAGCGGGCCGAGTCCGATCAGCGGGATGTAGGTCAGGCACACGAGGATGTTCTTGCCGATCCAGAGCATCCCGAGCGCCTCTGGCGGCGCGGTCAGCATTTCCAGGATAACCCCCGCCACGGCCAGAGCCGGCGCGATGCCCAGGAGAGGCAGGGATCGGCCGGCCCGATCTCCCGGTCGAGAGAGCCTCCGCAGGCAGTTGAAGGCAACGACGGCCAGGCTGATGGTCACGGCGAATTTGAACAGGAAGCGGACGGACCCGGCCGCAGCCCCGATATCCGGCCGCGGTCCGGCCA
>JBGTLX010000514.1:0-8497 GCA_041743855.1 Rhizobiaceae bacterium
TTCACCGGCTGGCGCGATGTCGACCTGACCGAACTCGGCCATGCCGAGGCAAAGGAAGCCGGCGCCAAGCTGAAAGCGCGAAAACTCGTCTTCGACATCGCCTTCACCTCGGTGCTGCAGCGCGCCGAAAAGACCTGCCGGCACATTCTCGAGGCGGTCGGCCAGAGCGATCTGAAGACGATCCGAGACCAGGCGCTGAACGAGCGCGACTATGGCGATTTGTCCGGCCTCAACAAGGACGACGCGCGCAAAAAATGGGGCGAGGAGCAGGTGCACATCTGGCGGCGCTCCTATGACGTGCCCCCGCCCGGCGGCGAAAGCCTGAAAGACACAGGCGCGCGCGTCTGGCCCTATTATCTGCACGATATGCAGAAGCATGTCTTGCGCGGCGACACGGTGCTGGTGGCCGCGCACGGCAATTCGCTGCGCGCGCTGATCATGGCGCTGGACGGCAGTTCTGGCGAGGAGATCGTGAAGCTGGAACTCGGCACCGGCGTGCCGATCATCTACAGGCTCAACGCCGATTCGACCGTGGCGTCGAAGGAGGTGCTGGGCTGAGGGCGGGCGGGGTCTGGCATCTCCGTTCATCGGGAAAAAGCGCGTTGACAGGGATGCGCCTCCCGCCTACATCAGCGCGCATAAGCCCAGATGGCGGAATTGGTAGACGCGCACGGTTCAGGTCCGTGTGCCGCAAGGCGTGGAGGTTCGAGTCCTCTTCTGGGCACCAAACTGCTGTTTCAGACGGTCCTACAACGTCCAGAAACGATACGAAAAGCCCGGCAGTCCGGGCTTTTTCTTTGTCTGGATGTCCGTTGACGTCCAGCTAGGTTTGTTGGCATCCGAGCGATTTGTTGGTATTCTCGTTGGCATCGACGCAAAAACCAACATCACGAGCTTTCAGGATACCAACATGCCGCTGACAGATACGCTGATCCGGTCTTTGAAGCCTGCGCTGACGCCCACCAAGTATAGCGACGGCGGCGGATTGCATATTCTCGTCTCGGCGCAAGGCTCAAAGCTATGGCGGCTAGCCTATCGTTGCGACGGGAAACAGAAGACGCTGGCGCTGGGCGCGTATCCGGCCGTTTCGCTTGCCGACGCTCGGCAGAAAAGGGACGGCGCAAAGAAGCTGCTGGCTTCGGGCGTCGATCCGGCCCAGAAAGCCAGGACGGACAAGTTGCACCGGCTGGCGTCGAGCGTAAGCACTTTCGACGCGGTTGCCGACGAATTCCTCGCCAAGATGGCGCGGGAAAACAAGGCCGACGCAACGCTGACGAAGAAGCGATGGCTGATCGGTATTGCCCGCGCCGATCTCGGAAGCCGTCCGATCGCCGAAATCAGCGCGGCCGAAATCCTCGCGCCGCTTCGAAAGGTCGAAGGGCAGGGAAACTATGAGACCGCGCGCCGACTTCGCGCGACAATCGGGCAGGTATTCAGATATGCGATTGCAACGTCACGGGCGTCGAACGATCCGACGTTCGGCCTGAAAGGGGCGCTGACGGCTCCCGTTGTTACGCATCGCGCCGCGTTTACCGACAGGGCCGGCTTCGGCGGGCTGTTGCGGGCGATATGGGGCTATGAGGGCACGCTGACTACAAGGGCGGCGCTGCAATTGATGGCGCTGCTTTATCCGCGACCCGGCGAGTTGCGACAAGCCGAATGGACCGAATTCGATCTGGACAAGGGCGTGTGGACTATACCGGCCGCGCGCGCGAAAATGCGTCGGGAGCACAGGAAGCCTTTGTCAGCCCGAGCCGTCGAGATATTGGGAGAATTGAAGGCGCTGACGGGACATGGGCGGCTCGCCTTCCCATCCGTGCAATCGACCTTGCGACCGCTCAGCGAAAACACGCTCAACGCGGCGCTGCGCCGGCTGGGCTTCACGAAGGGCGAAGTGACGGCGCACGGGTTTCGCGCCACGGCTTCGACGCTGCTGAATGAAAGCGGCCTTTGGCCGGCGGACGCCATCGAGGCCGAACTGGCCCATGTCGGCGCTGACGAGGTTCGCCGCGCCTATCACCGCGCCTTGTATTGGGATGATCGCGTCAGGATGGCGAACTGGTGGTCTAATTTTGTGGATGCAGCGCGGATCGGCTAATGTTCATTGAAGGCCGTGCCCGGCTATGCTGTCGTGTCGGCAGTCGATTCGATGGCGCGATAGATGAGCCTTGTGTCTCACTGGATGCACGTGGACTTGTTCACGGTTGAGCAAGCCGCAGCTTTATGGGCGGGTTTTGATCCGGCCCGCATAAGCCCTGCCAAGAGCCTCCGGCCTTCCGAAGTAGTAGCGGCGATTCAGATGATTACCGCTGGAATTGTCGGCAAAGAGATAACTGCGGATTCGACAGGAAACGGCTTTTCAATCATTGGCGACTACTCCACTTCTCTGGTTTCAAGAGCAGACCTTGAGGCCTTTGGACGCAAGCGGAGTATGTTTCCCGCCTTTCTGTTCGACACGCTCGCGCCATTTGAGAGCAGTGGCACTCAGTTCCCCATGTCAGGCCAGCCGCTTGTTGCGACTGTCCAGGTTGCCGCGCCCATTGCAGCGCCAAACCGGGGTGGTCGCCCGGCTGAGCATGATTGGAACACGTTCACGATGGAAATCATTAGGAAAGCGAATCAGCCCGACGGATTGCCGGAAACGCAGGCTGAGCTTGTTCGAGAGATGCTTATGTGGTTCCAGGAAAAATACGGAAGGGAACCGGCCGACAGCGCGGTGAAGGATCGGATTTCCAAGATTTATCGGTACCTGCACGAGGCCAAAAACCCCGTGGGATAGGTTACTGGCCTTTCCGGCTGCGTGGCGTCTTCGGATGTTAGAAGTCGTCATCCGTCAACAACGGACGGATGCACATCATGTCGAACTTCAGCGGACTCCCCGTAACCGGCTTCCTTCGCCTACCTTCCATCATAGCGCCACGCGGCCCGATCCCTGTCAGCAAGTCCACATGGTGGGCGGGCGTCAAGGACGGCCGCTTTCCCAAGCCGGTCAAGCTCGGTCCGCGCATCACGGCGTGGCGCGTCGATGACATTCGCGCGCTGATCGATCGCGGAGCCGCGTGAGAATGGCGCGGCACCGGCTCGACCGGCGCAAGGTCAAAATCCATCGCAGCTATACGATCGACGAAGCCGCCCGCACTATCGGCGCGGCCAAGGGGACCGTGCGGCGCTGGCTCGACAAGGGCCTACCCGCGATGCGGGACCGCAAGCCCATTCTAATCCTAGGCGCTGATCTTGCCGACCACATGGCTGGGCAAGCCCGTCCGAAGCGTTCCTGTCCGCCGGGGACCTGCTATTGCGTCAAGTGCCGAGACGCGCGCTCGCCGGACGGCGGCATGGCGGAATTCGTGACGATCAACGCCAAGTCGGGCAACCTTCGCGCGCTCTGTCCGGAGTGCGGAAGCCTCATGCACCGGCGCACCTCGCATGCGCAGCTAGAGGCGATCCGCGCCTTTCTCGACGTGACCATCGTGGAAGCACCGCCACGCATAGATGATAGCGGCCAACCCTCCACGAATGATCACTTGCGAAAGGAGCATAAAACCCATGCGTAAGCACCATCCCGAAAACGAGCGGACCAAGCGGCGCTATTTCGATTTCCTGAAACACGCCAGACGGCTTTCGGAAGCGAGCGTCGATCAGGTCGCTGCGGCGATAGCCGATTTCGAAGCCGCGACCGGGCACCGCGATTTCCACCAATTCCGTATCGAATGGGCGCAGAAATACAAGCGGCAACTGGCCGATCGGATCAACGCCGAGACAAAGAAGCCGCTGGCCAAGGCGACGATTTCTTCCCGGCTTGCCGCGCTGAAAGCGTTCTTCCAATGGCTGGCCGGGCAACAGGGCTTCCGCTCGAAGCTCACCTATTCCGACGCTGAATATTTCAACCCGTCCGCGAATGACGATCGCATCGCCAAAGCGGTGCGGGAAAGGCCTGTCGCCAGCGTCGAGCAAATCCGTCGCGTGCTCGACTCCATGCCGACCGCCAGCGACGTTCAAAAACGCGACCGGGCGCTGATCGCCTTCACGCTGCTCACCGGCGCGCGCGACAACGCGCTTGCGTCGATGTCGCTCAAGCATGTCGATCTGGCCAGGCGAACCGTGTTTCAGGACGCGCGCGACGTGCGGACGAAGAACCGCAAGACGTTCACCACATGGTTCTTTCCGGTGGGCGCCGATGTCGAAGCCATCGTGACGGATTGGATCTCATGGCTCGAAAAGGAAAAAAAATGGGGTCCGGACGATCCGCTGTTTCCGGCGACAAAAGTGACGCTTGGCCTGGGCGGCGGTTTCGAGAATGGCGGACTGGCGCGCCGTCACTGGAAAAGCGCGGCGGCGATCCGCGTGATTTTCAAGGCGGCGTTCGAGCAAGCGGGACTGCCATATTTCAACCCGCACAGTTTCCGCAACACGCTGGCGATGATGGGCGAACGGATTTGCCAGACGCCGGAAGCCTTCAAGGCGTGGAGCCAGAATCTAGGACACGAGCACGTCGCCACCACGTTCACGAGCTACGGAGCGGTTCCCGGCCATCGCCAGGCGGAGATTTTCGAACAGCTTCGCAAGAGGCCTGAAGCGGGCGCTCCGGCGGACGCCAGTGATATCGATGACGAGACAATCCTCGCGAAGCTGGCGGCGCGGCTGCGCGCAAAACCGCTTAAGGTCACGGGACGGTATGACGATCACCCGTGAGCATTTACAAGGCCCGTGGCTTGGCGCGAAAGATACCGGCCCTAAGCCGGACGCGCCGTCGAGTTAAACGCAATTTTTCGAAGCGATCGGATTTGGGCAACAATGAAGCTCCCGCTGACGTGAGGGTGGCAGCGGGAGCTTAGCGATCGAATGTTATCTTTGGAGGAGGGGACCGCTCCCGCCAGAATTAAGCTATACTTTTAGGAACGGCTGCGCTGCTGCCAGAACCTCTTCCTTGGTCTTCGGCTCGTCGAATGCGCCGTCCCAGGCCTTCTTGCCGCCGATACGGCGAACCTGGGCGGCGTGACGCGCCTCGACCGAATGGATCTGTAGCGCAGCGGTCAGGATGTCGTCGTTTTCGATCAGATTTCCGGCCTGGCCCTTATAAGCCGCGACACCGAGATCTTCGAACGTCTGCGACAGGGTCAGGAACGTGTCGAAGTTCGAAAAGACATCCGCATATTTCCCGCCAGCGGTAAAGTCGGCTTCCGGCCGTTTGACTGCCGCAGCTCCCAGCGCTCCCGACAGGAAAGCGACATGGGCCGCCTCGTGCAGGCCGATGTGCTGGAACACCGCTTTGTGTTCATGGGGAATGAAGTCCTTGTCGAGCGCGGAGCGGTAGAACGCATCCTCGATGTGTTCGAGGGTGAGCGCAAAGTTAAGCGTGTCGACAATCTGCTGCGGCAACGACTGGGCGAAGACCTCGTTGGAGGCGGCCGCCAGGATCATCGGCGCCGAAGCCAATGCGCCGAGAGACCAGGCAGCCTTGGTGAACAGGCCACGCCGGTTTGTGACCAGGCGGCTGACCAGATCGGGATCGAGCGCGCCTATGACGGTGGTGTTGTTGATAAATTTCATCGGAGTCATCCTCACTTGATGCTGCTGGTTGTTACAGGAGTGACGATGAACGGATCGGCGGCAGCGAGAACCTTGGCCGGCTCCAGCGCGCCATCGAGGCCGTTCATGTCGACCACTTCCGGTCCTGCGAAGGCCACCGTGCCGGGTTGTAGCAGATCGCGGATCGCGGCGGCGTGGCGCGCCTCGACCGAAACGATGCGTCCGGCCTGAAGCAGGTAGTCGCCGCTTTCAAGCAGCTTGCCGGCACCGTTGTAGGCCGCAACGCCGAGGTCCTCAAACGTCCTGGCCGTTTCCAATACACTGTGGCGGCTGGCGAAATCGACGGCCGAGAAATCGACTTCGAGATCGGGGATGGCCTTGTCGGCGAGCGCGCCTTTCAGGAAATCGCGATGCTCGACTTCGTGATCGCGGATGTCGGTGAGTATCTGCTTCTCGTCATCGCTCATGTCGCCATAGGGGCTTTCGATGACCTTCGTGTAGAAGGCCGCCTCAAGCTGTTCCAGCGCATAGGCGTAGTTGAGAATGCCAATGTCGCCTTCGCCGAGGTCGGCGGCGAGCGCCTGGCTGATGCCGAAATTCGGCAGGCTGCCGCCGAAGAGTGCAAGCGCCGCAACCGCGCCGCCAGTCCATTGCAATACGTGTCTGCGAGAACGGGCCAGCGACTCGCCAAAGTCGTGCTTCTGCGTCTGCATGATCAGATCTCCATTGGATGATAGACAAAAGCGTCTTTCATCAATGAGAACTAACTTCGACACGTAAAGGTCCGCACTTCTGACTTAATATTATTATTTGACATCAAATTTCCGTGAGTAAATTAAAAACGTTTATTTGGACAAGTCAAAGTTTCATTCGTTTCGCCCTTGTAGGGGGTCGCCCAATCACTCGACGCGGGGTGCGTGGGATAGGAGCGCCCGGGTACGAACCCAATGAGCTGCGCTGACATGCCCCCGATAGTCCAAGGACTTTCAAGCTCGGGCGTCAACAGTCTGAGGGGGATCGCTATCGCACTGGATGATCGCGCGGCTTGGACTGCTCGCGGCGGCCAATGGCAGGTATCGAATGTCGTCGCCGCGCCCGGCAATCGTATCGGCGAATCGCGCCGTCGCCAGAGGTCTGTCGACAATAGCCCTTCGGTCTCGAATTATAGCAACCTGTCATTGTTCGCCTCAGCGAGGCCTGACGCTGTTCATCGGGAGTTCAGGGGACGGAAACTATACCGGGCCGCATCGCGCTTTGATCGCGGCACAAAACCCCACCAAATCCTCAAAATCGGAGACCTTGTCATGAAGAATTTAGCGCGATTGTTTCTTGCTGGCGGCTTCATATCCGCTGCCGGCGCCGTCCACGCCCAGGAGGCCGAATTTCTGCAATCACTTGATGGCAACTGGAGCGGCAAGGGCACTGTAAAGGTCCGCGCGGATTCTTCGCCGATCAATGTGACTTGCAAGTTCGATTCGGATGCGACCGACACCTCGCTCTCGCTCGATGGCAACTGCCGCGGCCTGATCGTGGTTTCGCGGTCCATCGGCGCCAATTTGAAGGCGGACGGTTCGAAGTACAGCGGTTCCTACACCGGCGCAGGAACCGGCAAAGCCGGCCTGAACGGCAAGCGTTCCGGCAACGCCATCAATCTCGCCATCCGCTGGGCCAAGGAAGTCAATGGCGACCGGCAGGCCCAGTTGACGGTGAAAAAGGTCGGCGAGAACGGCATGACGTTGACCACAGTCGATGAAGATCCGAAGACCGGCAAAAGCATCGTCACGAGCCAGATTAATCTGCGCCGCATTTAATCGTTGGCAACGAATTGGAAATCCGAGGCCGGGCGCATGCGTCCGGCCTTTTCATGGGTCTACGCCCTCCGGCGGATGCCTTGCGCCCCTCGCCGAACGTGTAGCCGGTTCGACCGCGGCACTGCCGAAATTTCTCTCAAGTAATCGATCGCTCGGCCATTCGCGAGTAGGCCGCTGCCGACAGCGACTGGTAAGGATTTGTGTCATCATCCGATTTAATTTGGCGGACACCTGGTTCGGTTCGACCCCGTGCGCCTTGCGGGGTCGTTGATGAACGCGATCATGGCTTGAACCGGCGCTGACGTGCCGAAGCCGTTTCGGCGTCGATACTCTAAGTCGAACGCTACGTATCTATTGCGGGATTGAACAGAGGCGTGCAGGTTGCGGTTGGAGCCTACCACGCATGTTGCGTGGGAGCGGCTGATGTTGCGGTACAATCGTTCCGCGAGCGCCGCAGTCAGCTTCTGCATCTGGTGAGGGTTATGGCGGAACAACCATCCGAGGAGGGCGAGCGTCCGGATCGGACGTCAAAGGCGAAACCGGACGAGGCAAGGGAGCGGGAAGCAGCCGGTCGAGCGACCGACCGCCAGAGTCCTGCGACCGCTATCGACCGTGTTGACGCTACCGAAGTCGCGGGCATTTCGGTCATCGGCATCGGAGCGTCGGCCGGCGGCATTGAGGCGCTGAGCCTTTTTCTCGACGCCATGCCGGCCGATAGCGGCTGCGCCTTCGTGGTCGTACTTCATCTCGATCCCAATCGCGAAAGCGAGTTGGCTCGTATCCTGAGCGCTCGCACGACCATGCCCGTCGTCCAGGTCAAGGACGGCATGAGGCTTGCGCCCGACCATGTTTACGTGATTGCGCCGGATTCCGATCTGAAAGTCCGCGCGGGCGGGCTGCACATGTCCAAGCCCGTTGTGCCGCGCGGCCACGGTCATCCCGTCGATGTGCTGTTCTCCTCGCTCGCCATGGACCAACGCGAGCGGGCGATTGCAATCGTGCTCTCTGGAACGGGGAGCAACGGCACTGAGGGGCTGAAGGAGATCAGGGCGGAAGGCGGCATGAGCCTGGTGCAGTCGCCCGAAACGGCCAAATTCGACGGAATGCCACGTAGCGCGATTTCGGCCGGTATGGCCGATCACGTCCTTGCTCCAGAA
>JBGTLX010000515.1:0-8489 GCA_041743855.1 Rhizobiaceae bacterium
TGGTGCGCTCATATGCGTCATTCCTCTCATCCTTCAGAGGTCCATGGGCATTACCATGCTCCAGTTCGCCGATTTCGGCGTGTGCGATTACAATGCGCCCGTCGCCGACAGACATACGCTCGGCATGATGGCGGCGGACGAAGACCTGCTCGCGCGTCTCGACGATCTCATGCGGCCTTGCGGGCTAGTATTGTTGCGCAAGATTCGTGACGATTCCTTCGATATCGGCCGTCTGTTGACGCGCTCGACAAGCTCGGTCGCGGAAAACGCCGCATATCTCTGCGAGACGGGCGACGATTTGGGCGCCTGGCGCGTAAACATCCTCAGCAAGAAATTTTCCAAGGAACTCGACCGCCTGCAGCGGCAGGCGGAACGCGATTTCGGCAGCTATGAACACCGCGCAGCGACAAGCGAAAGCGAGATCCGCACCGCCTTCGACTTTATGCAGAGGTGCCGGAAAGGGCGCTTTGCGGAAGATCTGCTCGACAATCCGCTCTATTTCGAATTCTACCGGGACTATGCGATAGCCGCGCTCGAAAGCGGCGAGGCTGTTACCTATGTAAGCTACATTGCAGGTAAGCCCGTGGCAGTGCTTTTCGGTGTCGCCGGCGACGGCGAATTTCACGCACTTCTCCCGGGCTCGGATATGGAGAACTTCGGTAAAAGCAAGCCTGGCATCCAGATATTCTATCAGATCATTCAGCAGCGTTTCGCCGAGGGTTACCGCTCCCTGGACCTGGCGCTCGGCAACAGCGGTTACAAAAACGATTTCAAGGTCGAGGAGACGCAACTGAGACACTTCACGCTATCGCGCTCGCCAGCCGGTTTAGCCATAGCCCTCGTCTATCATCATGCAAAGCCGGTGAAAAATTTCCTCAAGAAGTATGTACCCAATGTCCGCTGACCACGGCCTGGACCCGAAAGGCTGGCTGGGCAAATCGGCTGACAAACTCGTCGCATTCAGTTACGACCCTGCCCTTCGCGGCATCGCCAGCATCTTTGTGCTCAAGGTTTCCACTATCGTGCTGAACTTCGCCCTGATCATGCTGGCGGCGCGGGCGCTCGACACGGACCATTTCGGCACGTTCTCCATCCTGTTTTCAGCGGTCGGGCTGTTCTGCATCGTAGCGACATTGGGCCAGCAGGTCCTGGTCATGCGGTCGTGGAACGAGCATGTGGCAGCCGACGATCCGGCGATGCTGAAGGGTGCGTTGCGTTTCAGCCTGGTGACTTGCCTGACCGGCTGCGCCCTCGTGGCAACCGGCTTCCATATTTGGGCCATCTCCACCCACCCGGCACTCCTCGCGGCAGCAGTAACCCTTTTTCTGGTGGCGCAAGCGGGGGTGCTGACATCAGCGCATCTCGTGCGGACCGCCATCGGCGTTGGGGCGGGCGACGGCTATGGCAATCTCCTCGTCATCATTCCGGCATTGATCTATCTTGCAATCAGCCTCCTAACGGACGGGCAGGCCAGCGTCGGAGCCATCTTCTTCCTGTTTTCCGCCGGTGCTCTGACAGCGGTGCTGATCCACTTCGCCTTTATCCGGCGGAAGCTGCATGCGCTTTATCCCGACTTCGCCTCAGTCAAACCGCGATACGATCCCGGCACCTGGCGCGCACGCTCGTTCAAGCTTTGGATCTCAAACGGGCTCGACGCCGCCAACCAGTATCTCGACGTCCTGATCATCGGCTACCTCATGAGCCCCTCGGTGGCGGGCGCATACTTCGTGACGACCAGATTGGCCAATGCCTTCGCGACCGCGTCGGACACGATGCACATGTTTTCGACGCGGCATATTCCCGACCTCTACTTCCGCGGTGAGTTCAAGCAACTCAACAGCCTGCTCAACTCGGTCGCGGGCATCACCCTTGCCGTGGTCGTCGCCGGCATGATCGTGATCCTCGCCGGCGGCAAGTTTTTCCTGTCGATCTTCAATGAAGCCTATGTGCCCTATTATCCGGCGCTGGCGCTGCTTTGCTTCGGCACCGCGTCAATCGCGGCCGCGGGTCCCTCGGGATCGATCCTGATGCTGACCGGCCACGAGGGACGCTATCTGAAAATCATCGCGATGACGGTCCTGATCCGTGCCGTTGGCTTCTTTGCGCTCATCCCGCAATTCGGCATCATCGGCGCCGTAACAGCGACCACAATCTCCTTCATGTTCCTGGCGATGATGCTGCGTCATGCCTCCACCAGCCTTGCAGGGCTTGATGGATCGGTGTTCAGATTGACGGCGATTCTGCGCCGTCCGGCCTTCGTGACGCCGGCGGAATAATCGAGCCGCCTAACCCAGTCGTGCGCCGGCCTTGCGGATCACCCCGCGCTCTCCGTATGTTCAGGTCCGGCCTTCGCAAAGCTCGCATGGCAGGCCGGTCACGATGCAGCCCTTTTGCGGATCGTGGCCTTTTCGGGGGAAACCGCATGAGCATGGTCAGCGACGACTACGAGTATTTCGACCGGAAATTCCGCAACCTGACCGTGCCGATCGCCAAGGTGGAAACGCTCTACGATGGCTGCCGCTGGGCGGAAGGCCCGGTGTGGTTCGCCGATGGAGGCTATCTGGTCTGGAGCGACATTCCCAACAACCGGCTGCTGCGCTGGATGCCCGATCACGGCGTCGGCGTGTTTCGGGCCGACTCCAACTACGCCAACGGCAACACCCGCGATCGCGAGGGCCGGCTCGTCTCCTGTGAACATGGCGGGCGCAGGGTGACGCGCACCGAACCGGACGGCTCGCTCACCGTCATCGCGACCCATTATCAGGGCAAAAGGCTGAATTCGCCGAACGATGTCGTGGTGAAATCGGACGGCACCATCTGGTTCACCGATCCAACCTACGGAATCATGAGCGACTACGAAGGCTACAAGGCGGACCCCGAACAGGATGGCTGCCATGTCTATCGCGTCGACCCGGCGAGCGGCGACATCACTATTGCCGCCGACGATTTCGTCAAGCCGAACGGCCTCGCCTTCACGCCAGACGAAAGCCAGTTGATGATCGCCGATTCCGGCGCGAGCCACGATCCGGACGGCCCGCATCACATCCGCCGCTTCGATGTCACCAGCCACAATCGCCTGAGCGGCGGCCGGGTGTTCGCCGAAGTGTCGCCCGGCGTGCCAGACGGCTTCCGCTTCGACACGGATGGCAATCTGTGGACCAGCGCCCGGGACGGGGTCATCTGCCTGTCGCCGCAGGGCGAGGCGCTCGGCAAAATCCGCATGCCGACGATGGTCGCCAATCTTACCTTCGGTGGCCCGCGCAAGAACCGGCTCTTCATCACCGCGACCGACCGGCTGTTCGCCGTCTATGTCGCCGCCACAGGCGCGCAACGGCCATGACGCCATCGGACTCTTCGCGCCGGGCCGTGTAATGAACCGCCGTCAGACGCCAAGATAGCGGTTCTGCATCTCGCGCGTCATTTCATCCGGCCGGCCCATCCACACCGTCATGCCCTTCTCGATGACGACGCAGCGGTCGGCGACCGGCAGCAGTTCGGCCATGGTCTTGTCGACGATCAGCAGCGACAGTCCGTCCGCCTTCAGTTTCCTGATCGCCGCCCAGATGTCCTGGCGGACGACCGGTGCAAGTCCCTCCGTCGCTTCATCGAGGATCAGCAGGCGCGGATTGGTCATCAGCGCACGGCCGATCGACAGCATCTGCTGTTCGCCGCCTGACAGCGTGTTCGCATACTGGCCGAGGCGCTCGCCGAGGCGCGGAAAGAGGGCGGTGACGGTGGCCAGCGTCCAGTCTCCCGGCCGGGCGGAGGCGACAAGGTTCTCCTGAACCGTCAGATTGGCGAAGCAGCGCCGTCCTTCCGGCATCAGCCCGATGCCGAGCCTTGCAATGCGATAGGACGGCTTTCCCGTGATGTCGACGCCGGCAAAGTCGATGCGGCCGGTTCGCGCCGGCGTCAGGCCGCAGATCGAGCGGATGGTCGTGGTCTTGCCCATGCCGTTGCGGCCCATGATCGCGACGACCTCGCTTTCCTCGACTTGGAGGCTGACGCCAAACAGCGCCTGGCTGGCCCCGTAGAAGGTCTCGACTTCGGTGAGCCTGAGGAGCGTCATGCCGGCTCCCCAAGATAAGCGGTACGCACCGCCGGATCGTTGCGGATTTCGTCCACCGTGCCTGTGGCGATGATTTTTCCATAGACCAGCACTGAGATGCGGTCGGCGAGCGCAAAGACGGCGTCCATGTCGTGTTCCACAAGCAGGATCGGCGCTTCGGCCCGCAGGCCGTCGAGGAAGCCGGTCAGGGTCCGCGACCCTTCCGGTCCCATGCCGGCCATCGGCTCGTCCAGCAGGAACGCGCGCGCACCGGACGCCAGAACAATGGCGATCTCCAACTGACGCCGCTCGCCATGCGAGAGTTCGGCGGCCGGAATCCTGGCGCGGCCGGCCAGCCCGACGCGCTCGAGCGCGTTCATCGCCGGCTCGGTCAGCGTCGTATCGGCCATGACGTTGCGCAGGAACCGAAAACTCGAACCCTGCCGCGCCTGAACCGCCAGCATGACGTTGCGCAGGGCTGAAAAATCCGGCGCGAGCGAAGAAATTTGGAACGTCCGCCCGAGACCGCGCCGCGCGCGCGCGGCGACGCCGAGCCCGCCAATATCCTGGCCGAGGAAGCGGATCGATCCACTGTCCTGTGTCAGCGAGCCGCAAATCTGCTGGATCAGCGTCGTTTTGCCGGCGCCGTTCGGCCCGATCAGCGCATGGATCTCGCCTTGGCGCAAATCGAGGCTGACACCGTCGGTCGCCTTCAGCGCGCCAAAACTTTTCGACAGGTTGCGGATATCGAGAATCGGCTCAGCCATGGCGTTGCCGTCCCGCGATCAGGCCGATCAGGCCGCCGCGCGCAAACAGCACGACGCCAAGCAGGATCAGGCCGAGGAAGAGCTGCCAGCGCTCGGTGAGGCCGCCGAGCAGGAATTCGAGCAGCACGAACAGGATGGCGCCTGCAACCGGGCCGAAGAGGCGGCCGGTTCCCCCCAGAATGATCAGCACTATCAGTTCGCCCGACATCTGCCACGAGATCATCGACGGGCTGACGAATCGGTTGAGGTCGGCAAAGAGAGCGCCGGCGACGCCGGTGATCATGCCGGACAGCACGAAGGCCGCGAGCCGGATGCGGAACGGTTCGATGCCTGTGGACGCGACACGGACCTCGTTCTGCCGCGCCGCCTGGAGAGCCGCGCCGAAGCGCGAGTCGCGGATGCGCCAGACCGTTGCCAACGCCGCCATCAGAAGCGCGTAACAAATCAGGAAGAAGCTCATCGGCATCGCCGTGTTGAGCCCGGGAAAGCCGCCCCGCACCGTGATGGACAGGCCGTCCTCGCCGCCATAGGCCGGCCATGAGATGGCGAAATAGTAGATCATCTGCGCGAAGGCCAGCGTGATCATGATGAAATAGACACCGCTGGTCCGCAGGCTGATCGCGCCGATGGCGAGCGCGGCAAGGCCCGAAAACAGCGCCGCGACGAGCCAGACGACCGGTATCCGGTCGGAGCCCGAAAATTCGAAAGGCCAGGAGAAAAGCGGTTCGGCGTTGAAGGCGTGGACGGCAAGTATGCCCGCCGCATAGCCGCCGATGCCGAAGAACGCGGCGTGCCCGAAGGAGACGAGACCGCCAAACCCCAGCGCCAGATTAAGCCCGACGGCGGCGAGCGCGAGGATCGCCATGCGGGTGGCGAGCGAGACGTAGAACGGCTCGCCCAGCGCCAGCGCCCCAAAGGGCAGCGCCATCAGGAATAGCCCCAGCGCCGCGTTGACCATGGTTTCTCTCGTGATGGAGCCCCGTTTGGGCATGATCTTTTCCGAAAACCGGCGGCCACTTTTCGGCATCATGCCCTAGCCTTGCGCCGCGAACAGACCCCTTGGCCGGAAGGCCAGGATCAGCGCCATGACGACGTAGATCAGCATCGACGACAGCGCAGCGCCGATGCCGGCAGCCTGCGCAGGCCCGATCAGGGCCGCGAGAAACCCGGGCAGCAGCACGCGCCCCATCGTGTCGACAACGCCAACGAGAATCGCGCCGACGAATGCGCCCTTGATCGAGCCGATACCTCCGATCACGATGACAACGAAGGCGAGGATGAGCACCGGCTCGCCCATGCCGACCTGCACGGATTGCAGCGCGCCGACCAGTGCGCCGGCGAGGCCGGCAAGCGCTGCTCCCATCGCAAACACCACCGTATAGAGCATGCGGATGTCGACGCCGAGCGCGCCGATCATCTCGCGGTCCGACTCACCGGCCCTGATGCGCATGCCGAGCCGCGTTTTCGAGATCAGCCCATAAAGACCCGCCGCCACCAGAAGTCCGGCGCCGATGATGGCCAGCCGGTAAAGCGGATAGCGCGCACCGCCCGGCAATTCGACCGCGCCGGCGAGCAGTGGCGGGATGTCGAGATAGAGCGGAAACGAGCCGAACAGCCAGCGCGTGCCTTCCGAAAAGATCAGGATCAGCGCGAAGGTTGCCAGCACCTGCTCGAGATGGTCGCGGCCGTAGAGCCGGCGAATGACGGTGATCTCGACGATCGCACCGGCGGCGGCCGCGGCAATCAGGCTGGCCGCCAGTCCCAGCCAGAACGAGCCGGTGGCGGCGGCGACGGATGCGCAGGCAAAGGCGCCGACCATATAAAGTGAGCCGTGGGCCAGGTTGATCAGCCCCATGACGCCGAAGATCAGCGTCAGCCCGGCCGCCATCAGGAACAGCATGACGCCGAACTGGAGGCCGTTGAGAAGTTGCTCGACAAGGAGGGCGGCTTGCATGAGTGACGAACCATTCGAGGAGACTACCTCTCATCCGACCTCGCTTCGCTCGACCACCTTCTCCCTCAGGGGAGAAGGGAGAGCTTGGCGTTCAACTCGCCAACTTCACCAACGTTGGCAGAGAGATCGACGCGATTTCTTCCTTCTCCCTTGAGGGAGAAGGTGGCCGAGCGAAGCGAGGTCGGATAAGGGGCGTCCTAAGCCGCAGGACGATGGCGGCGGTAAGGTCCCCTACATCTTGCAGTCCTTGGCGTAGGCGTCCTGGTGGTCGGTGAAGCTCGTGCCGACGATCTTGTTGGTCAGCACGCCGTCGGCATCCTTGACCACCTCGCGGACATAGAAATCCTGGATCGGGTGGTTGTTGGTATTGAACTGGAACTTGCCGCGCACCGATTGGAATTCGGCGGCCTTCAGCGCGGCGCGGAACGCGTCGGTGTCCTTGACGCTCGTCTTTGCCGCGACCGCGGCGATCAGGCTGCCCGTATCGAAGGCCTGGGCGGCGTAGATAGACGGCAGGCGGCTGTATTCGGCCTTGAACGCGGCGACGAACTCCTTGTTCCTGGCGTTGTCGAGGTCCGGCGACCATGACGCCGTGTTCTTGGCGCCGAGCGCCGCATCGCCGATTGCCGCGAGCACATCCTGGCTGAAGGAGAAGCCGGGACCCATGACCGGGATTTCGACGCCCGACTGCGCATATTGCTTCATAAAGGCGATGCCCATGCCGCCCGGCAGGAAGAAGAAGACCGAGTCGGCCCCCGATGCGCGGATCTGTGCGATCTCGGCGGCATAATCGGTCTGGCCGAGCTTGGTATAGACCTCGCCGGCCAGTTCGCCCTTGTAGAAGCGCTTGAAGCCGTTCAGTGAATCCGTGCCTGCCGGATAGTTCGGCGCGAGGATGAACATCTTCTTGATGCCCTCGCTCTCGGCATAATTGCCAGCGGCCTCGTGAAAATTGTCGTTCTGGTAGGCGACGTTGAAATAGTTCTTGTCGCACTTCGCGCCGGCCAGCGGCGAAGGCCCGGCGTTGACCGACAGGTAGAATTTGCCCTGCGCGACCGCGTTCGGCACCACGGCCATGGCCAGATTCGACCAGATGATGCCGGTCAACACGTCGACCTGGTCGCTCTGGATCATCTTGTCGGCGATCTGCACCGCCAGTTCCGGCTTCATAGCATCGTCTTCGGTGATCACCTCGATATCGGTTGCGCCGGACATTTTCACGGCCAGCATGAAGCCGTCGCGCGCATCGACGCCGAGGCCCGCGCCGCCGCCCGAGAGCGTCGTGATCATGCCGACCTTGACCGGTTCAGCGAAAGCGAGGCCCGAAACGCTGAGACCCAGAGCCATCACGCCTGCGGCAAATACTTTTTTCATTCCACTCTCCCGTTTTCTGTCTGGTCCAGAATGCCCAAAACGCGTGCGATAGAAAGCTCCTCCCGGAATTGTTTTTCGCACAGATCATGTTGACCGCCTGCAATTACATAAACCTACCGTGCCTCCGGTCCGTATGTCACTACTTAAGCTCGGGATGCGCGACCGGTTTCGGGTCGACGAGCAGCCATCCCGCAAAAACCATGGCGAGCAGCGCGCCAAAAAAGCGGCGGCGATAAAGCCGGCCGGGCGGATGCCGGCAAATGTGCCCGGTTGCTGTCCGCGCGGTTGCCGAGTGCTTCATGATTGGCAGTTCGAACATGGCATGCGCCAGAAACGTCCCGGCGAT
>JBGTLX010000516.1:0-2159 GCA_041743855.1 Rhizobiaceae bacterium
CGCATGCATGCGCTCGCGCGCAAGTGCCGCCAACTCGTTCTTCAGCGTGCGCACCGTTCCACCCAGTTCGACCTGTTCGGGAATGATGTTGGAGACTTCGCCGCCGTGGAATTTAGCGACGGTGACGACCACCGATTCGACCGGATCCGCGCTGCGCGAGACGATCGTCTGCAGCGCGGTCACGATCTGGCTGCCGATCACGATCGGGTCGACCGCCTGGTGCGGCATCGCGGCATGGCCGCCTCTTCCGTTGATGGTGATGGTGAATTCGGCGGTCGCCGCCATGATCGCGCCGGGTCTGATCGCGAATTGCCCGACCGACAGGCCGGGCATGTTGTGCATGCCGAACACGCTGCCTATCCCGAACCGCTCCATCATGCCGTCCTTGACCATCTCGGCGCCGCCGCCGCCGCCCTCTTCGGCAGGCTGGAAGATGACGGCCACCGAGCCTGCGAACTGCCTGGTTTCGGCGAGATATTTCGCAGCACCCAGCAGCATCGCCGTGTGCCCGTCATGGCCGCAGGCATGCATCTTGCCGGCAATGGTCGAGGCGTAGGGCTTGCCGGTGATTTCGGAAAGCGGCAAGGCGTCCATGTCGGCGCGCAGGCCAACCGTCGCGCCGCCGCCCAGCCGGCCCCTGATGATGCCGACCACGCCGGTCCTGCCGATCCCGGTCACCACCTCGTCGCAGCCGAACTCCTTCAGCTTTTCGGTCACGAACGCGGCGGTTCGGATCACGTCGAAACCAAGCTCCGGCGTCTGGTGCAGATGGCGACGCCAGCCGGCTACTTCGTCCTGCATGTCGGCGGCTCGGTTGAGGATCGGCATTGTCTCAAATCTCGCTCTTCAAAGTTGAAGCGGCGCCGGCAAGCGTTCCGGAAAATCAGGAAAACCGTGCGGTCGCGTTCAAACGGGCTTTGCCATCTTGGCGTCACAGTGGCAAAATAGCACGTGAAATGAAACGGCTTGGGTAGAAATGCCGGCTCGCGGGTGCGCGGGCAGGCGAATGCGGAAACAAATCATGCGGCCTGTTCTCTCTATCGGCGCCCTCCTGTTCGCCGCAGCTTCGCTTGCGGCGCTGCCCGCAAAGGCGGGGCCCTCCATCCTGTTCGACGCGGCCAGCGGCCATGTGATCGAAAGCGACAACCCGTTCCAGCGCTGGTATCCGGCTTCACTGACCAAACTGATGACCACCTATGTGGCGTTCCGCGCCGTCCAGGCGGGCGAAGTTTCGCTGCTATCGCCGGTGCGCATGTCGCGGAACGCGGCGAACGAGCCGCCGAGCCGGATGGGCTACAAGCCGGGCTCGATCCTGACGCTCGACACCGCGCTGAAGATCATCATGGTAAAGTCGGCCAACGACGTCGCCACCGCGATCGGCGAAAGCCTCGGCGGATCGGAGGCCGAATTCGCCGCGCGCATGAACATCGAGGCGCTGCGTCTCGGCATGACCGGCTCGCATTGGGTCAACGCGCATGGCCTGCATGACGAAGACCAGTACACGACGGCGCGCGACCTCGCCGTTCTGGCCTCGGCGCTGCGCAAGGAATTTCCGCACTATGCCAGCTATTTCTCCATTGAGGGCCTCGCCGATGGCGAGAAGACGATACCCAGCCATAACAATCTGATCGGCCGGTTCGACGGCGCCGACGGCATGAAGACCGGCTACACCTGTCCGTCCGGCTTCAACCTCGTGGCGTCGGCGACGCGGCAGGGGCGGACGATGATGGCGGTTGTCATCGGCTCCACTTCGCCCGATGCCCGCGGCGAAGAGGCGGCCGCACTTCTGGCCAAGGGTTTTGCGGTTTCGACCGTGGGCACGCCGACGCTTTCAGATTTGAAGCCGACAGGCGCGACCCGTAACGAGGCCGTGAACATGCGTGAAGAGCTTTGCACCAAGAAGGGGCAGGAAGCCGCCGCCAAGGCGCGTAAGGCGAAGGAAGCGGCTCAGGCGGCTCAGGCCCCCAAGCGCGAATCCGGCGAGAACTCGCCCGATCTGGCGAAGACGATCGGTCGTCCCCGTCAACTCGTCGCCATCGCGCTGGGCGGCGCGACCGGACCGATGACCAAGGCGGTGGCGGACGCGATCGTCGCAGCGCAGCCGCGCGTGCCACTTCCGGTATGGCGGCCCGATGTGCCGCTGCCGCCCGGATGGGAGC
>JBGTLX010000517.1:0-2187 GCA_041743855.1 Rhizobiaceae bacterium
GGCCCGGTCTGCTGCATGGCGAGGAAGAACCACATGACCATCGGCGTGAAGAAGAAATAGACCAGCGATGCGCCAAGGAGAAACAGCAGCGGCGAGGCGATCAGGAAGGGCAGGAACGCGCCACGCTCGTTTTTGTAGAGGCCGGGCGCAATAAATTTGTAGATCTGAGTAGCGATCAGCGGAAAGGCGATGACCAGTCCGCCGAACATGGCGAGCTTGATCTGGGTGAAGAAGAATTCCTGCGGCGCGGTGTAGATGAGCTCGACCTTGGTGGCGTCGAGGCCGGCCCATTCCGTTGCCCATTTGAACGGGATGACGAGCAGGTTGAACAACTGCTTGGCAAAGAAGAAGCAGACGAGGAAGGCGGCGAAAAACCCGCCGATGGACCACATCAGGCGCGATCGCAGTTCGATCAGATGATCGAGCAGCGGCGCCGAGGATTTCTCGATGTCGTCGATGTCATTGCTCAAGTGACAGGTCCCGCAGGCTTTTTACGGGCCGCCGCAGCCTTGGGCGCGGCCGCTTTTTTGGGCGCGGGAGACGGCTTTGCAACCGCGCGGGAAATTTTCGGAGCGGGTTTTTCAGGTTCAGCCGATTTCAACGGTCGCGCCGGGCTGGCCTTTGCAGCGGCAGCCACTGCGGCGGCCGGCTCGACAGGCTTCGCGGCAACAACCGGTGCGGCGGGCTTCGCGGCGACAGCCGCCTCATCGGTCATCGCGGGAAACACCGGCATGGCTGTTGGCATCGAATCGGGACCGACGACGCCGGGCATGACGGTCGCCCCGTTCTTCAGCGGTTCGGCGGCATGCGTGACGCCGGAGGCCGGATCGGCCGGCCTGGGCGTCGGCTTCATCGCCTTGTCCAGCCCCGCGCGAACATCGGCGGCGGCCTTCTCGAACGGATTGAGCTGTTTCCTGATCTCCGCGGCGGGGTTCAGGCCGCGCAGTTCCTCCACCGATTTCTTGACGTCGTCCAGTTCGGCTTCCTTCAGCGCCTCGTTGAACTGCTTTTGGAAATCGCCTGCCATGGAACGCAGCTTCGCCGTGGTCTTGCCGAAGGTGCGCAGCATCTTCGGAAGATCCTTTGGCCCGACGACCACGATCATGACGACCGCGATCACCAGCATTTCCGTCCAGCCGATATCAAACATGGCTTTTGTTCCGGCTCAAAAGGCAGGCATGTCGCTATTCACGCCAGGACGGCCTGCAAATGGCGGCTTTCTGCGCTTCCGATGCTCACGTACGAAAAGTACGCTCCGCTTCGGTTCTCGAAACCCACCATTTCGGCTCGCCCTGACATGAATCCCAACATACCTAGTCCGTGGGGCGAGATGTCAGCTCTTGGACGCCTTTTCCCGGGCCGACTTCATCGCCTCGTCGGCGCGGTGCTCGACCGTGCGCGGGTCTTCCGCGGGCTCGGCGACATCGTCGTCGGTCATGCCCTTCTTGAAGCTCTTGATGCCCTTGGCCATGTCGCCCATCAACTCGGGAATCTTGCCGCGCCCGAAGAGCAGCAGAACCACGACGAGCACGATCAGCCAGTGCCATATTGAAAACGAACCCATTGTCACTCTCTTTCGAATTGTTCCCGTGGCGTATGATCTATGCGTTTTCGCCGCCGGTTTCAAACACAACTACGTCAGACTTTCTGAGCGATAGCCAGACGTCCCGCGCGCCGGCGGACAAAGCGCCGCACCGGACCCGCGCCCGCACCGGCCTGTCAACGCCCGATACCGCCAGATCGATCAACTCGACGACGCCGAGATAGCGACGCGACAGAATGCGGGCTTCGCGCTCGCCTTGCGTTTCATTGACCTCGAAACCCGAGGTCCGCACCGCCGCCGTGACGGCGGTTCCGTCGGCAAAGCCGCTCGTGGCGATCCGCCCGACAGGCGTCTCGACACTATCACCAAACGTTCTGGCCGCGAAAATATTCAGTTCCGAGAAGAAGCCCGCGACGAACAGATTTGCGGGTTTCAGATAAAGCTCCTGCGCCGGTCCGGCCTGCACCAGTTTTCCGTCGCGCAACAGCGCGATGCGGTCGCCCATGCGCATCGCCTCCTCGGCGTCGTGCGTGACGACGATGGCGGTGGCGCGGCTCTCACGAAGAATTGCGAGCGTCTCGGCCCTGACGCTGTCCTTCAGCCGCGAGTCGAGGCCGGAAAACGGCTCGTCCATCAAAAGCACG
>JBGTLX010000518.1:0-5386 GCA_041743855.1 Rhizobiaceae bacterium
GTTGACGCTTTTCTTTCCACGCCTTAGGTGAGGAAAATGTCGATCAAGCCGCTCATCATCCTTCCCGACCCCGTTTTGCGCATGGTTTCCGCTCCGGTCGAGCGGGTCGACGCCGGCGTCAGAAAACTCGCTGCCGACATGCTGGACACGATGTACGACGCGCCGGGCATCGGTCTGGCCGCCATCCAGGTCGGCGAGCCGTTGCGCATGCTGGTCATCGATCTGGCCAAGGAAGGCGAGCCGCCCGCGCCGCGGATATTCATCAATCCGGAGGTGCTCCGGACCGGCGACGACCGCTCGATCTATGAGGAGGGGTGCCTGTCGATTCCCGACTATTACGCCGAGGTCGAGCGTCCGGCTTCGGTGCGCGTCAAATATGTCGACGCGCAGGGCATGGCGCACGAGATCGACGCCGATGGCCTGTTGGCGACCTGCCTGCAGCACGAGATCGACCATCTGAACGGCGTTCTGTTCATCGACCACATCTCGAAGCTCAAGCGCGACATGGTGGTGAAGAAATTCAGGAAGCTCGCCAAGGACCGCCCGCCGGTGCGCATGGCGGTGTAGGTTCGACCAGGCGGACTTGACCTGAAGCTCGTAAACCCGTTTGAAGCAGCGCATAAAACTTCGGGTAGCGCTACCAGACGGGACTAATGCCGCTTCGCATCATCTTCATGGGTACGCCGGAATTTTCCGCGCCGACTTTGCGGGCGATCCATAAGGCCGGCCATGTCGTCGTTGCCGTCTATACGCAGCCGCCGCGCCCCGCGGGGCGGCGCGGGCTGGAATTGACGCCTTCGCCGGTGCAGATAGAAGCCGAAACACTGGGAGTCGAGATCAGGTCGCCGGCATCGCTCAAAAACGAGGCCGAGTATAGCGCATTCCGGGCGTTGCAAGCCGATGTGGCGGTAGTGGTCGCCTACGGGCTGCTGTTGCCGAAGCCGATCCTCGAAGGAACGCGATTCGGCGCTTATAACGGCCATGCTTCGCTGCTGCCGCGCTGGCGCGGCGCAGCCCCTATCCAGCGCGCGATCATGGCTGGCGACAGGCAAACCGGCATGATGGTCATGAAGATGGACGAAGGGCTGGACACAGGCCCGGTGGCGTTGACTGCAAGCACGGCCATCGGACAGGACGAAACCGCCGGCGAACTGCACGACCGGCTGATGACTATCGGCGCGTCGCTGATGGTCGAGGCGCTGGGACAGCTCGAGGCAGGCACGCTGAACCTGACGCCGCAGGCGGCCGACGGCGTGATCTATGCGAAAAAAATCGACAAGGCGGAGACGCGCATCGACTGGCGACAGCCTTCAGCGGAAATTCACGACCGCATCCGCGGCCTGTCGCCGTTTCCGGGCGCGTGGTGCGAGATCGAGACCGGCGGCAAGACTGAGCGGTTGAAAATACTGCGCGCCACGGTCTATGAGGGTTCGGGCGCGCCCGGCGCGATCCTCGACGACCGGCTGACCGTCGCCTGCGGAGAGGGAACGGTCAGGCTGATCGAGTTGCAGCGCGCAGGGGGCAAACCATTAAGCGCAGGCGAATTCCTGCACGGCGCGAAACTGCAAAAAGGAATGAGGTTGTCATGAGCATGATGTCGATAAGGGCGGCGACGCCGGGCGACCGGACGGCCATCCGTCTCGTCGAGGAGCACGCTTTCGGCCAGAAGGCGGAGGCCGGTCTGGTCGACGCGCTCGTCGACAATGGCGACGCGGTGGTCGAACTGGTGGCCGAGGAAGACGGTCAGGTTGTCGGCCACATCCTGTTCTCGCGGATATTCGTGGCCCAGGGCGGCAAGGATTTTCCTGCCGTTGCTCTGGCCCCGCTTGCGGTGGAGCCGTCCGTCCATGGCGCGGGCATTGGCGGCGCGCTGATCCGCGAGGCGCATATCAGGCTGCGCGACGCCGGCGAGACGCTGTCGGTGGTGCTGGGCGATCCGGCCTATTACGGCCGTTTCGGCTATGCGCATGAACGCGCGAAAAAGTTCGAGAGCGACTACCAATGCGAGGCGCTGCAGGCGTTGGCCTGGGCCGACGCGCCGGAGGCCGGCACGCTGGTCTATGCCCCGGCCTTCACCACCGCGCTCGCGGCCTGACCAGCGCAACTCGATGCCGCGCTACCGGCTCGACATCGAGTATGATGGTACGCCCTATGCCGGTTGGCAGCGGCAGACCGGTCAGCATTCGGTGCAGGCGGCGATCGAGCAGGCGATTTTGGGCTTTTGCGGCGAGGAGGTGGCGCTGCGCGGCGCTGGGCGGACCGATTCGGGAGTCCATGCGACCGGACAGGTCGCGCACACCGATCTGAGCAAGGATTGGCCGGCCGACACGGTGCGCGACGCCGTCAACGCGCATCTGCAGATGGCGCGGGAAAGCGTCGCGATCCTCGGCGCGGCGCGGGTTTCCGACGATTTCGACGCGCGCTTCTCGGCAACCGGCAGGCATTATCTGTACCGGATCCTGAACCGGCGCGCGCCGCCGGCGCTGGAAAACAACCGAGTCTGGTGGGTCGCGAAAGACCTCGACGCCAAAACCATGCACGAAGCGGCGCAAGAGTTGGTCGGGCGGCATGATTTCACGACCTTCCGCTCAGTCCAGTGCCAGGCCAAGAGCCCGCTGCGCACCCTCGACCGCCTCGACGTGACGCGCGTCGCCGAGGCGATCGAGATCAGGGCTTCGGCGCGGTCCTTCCTGCACAATCAGGTGCGATCCATCGTCGGCACGCTGAAGCGGGTCGGCGAAGGCGCCTGGACGCCCGCGGATGTGAAGGCGGCGCTTGAGGCAAAAGACAGGGCGGCTTGCGGAGCCGTCGCGCCGGCTGGGGGCCTCTACCTCGTCAAGGTCGACTACCCAGCCGGAAGCTGATCCGGCGCGGTCAGGCCAAGCGCGCCCTGCAGGACGAACAGGATGACCAGCGAGGCGATGAACATGCCGGCAAAGACCGCCGTCGCCGTCCATGCGCCCTTGCCGAGTGCTGCGTTGGTCAGCCGCCATGTCAGCGCCATCGACACGGCGAACAAGGCCAGCGAGAGCATTTCGGCGACGCCTTGCAGCGACGGCGCAAAAAAATTGAGCAGGGCGGCGGGCAGCATCAGCCAAACGATCAGGGCCGACGCCCAGTTGCTGGCGACCACATAGTGGACGAAACGGTCGGCGATGCCGGCAAACGGCGCCACGACGGCGAGAAGCGCAAGCGGCAGCAGCCACGTCCCCAAATCGACCAAAGCCACGCGCAGCAGGATCGAAATCCGGTGGCCAAAGATATCCGGCTCCGCGCCAAGCTCGTTGACCACGCCGGCCCAGCCGACGATGAGCGCGGGCAGCGCCACAGCAATGGCGAAGAACGAGTTCCAGAACCCGTCGGCCGACAAATCGAGCAGGCGGATGCCGTCCGGTATGCCCGTCATCATGCGCCAGACGCCGGTCAGATAGCGTTGAATGTCCTCGATCGCCGGCATGCTTTTCGTCTCAGCCGAACCAGTCGGCGAGAAAGCGCTCGTAGATGGCGGTCAGCGTTTCGACGTCGGCGAGAGCCACCCGCTCGTCGACCATGTGCATGGTCTTGCCGACGAGGCCGAACTCGACCACCGGACAATGATCCTTAATGAAGCGGGCATCCGAGGTGCCGCCCGACGTGGAGAGCTTTGGTGTCTTGCCGGTGACAGCACGGATCGAACCCCCGAGCGTTTCCAGCAGTTTTTCGTCGCGGGTGAGAAAAACCTCGCTTGGCCGGTCGCGCCAGTTGAGGTCGTAGGCGACGGGTTGCTTGCCGCTGCGGTATGTCTCGCTGCTTTTGGCGCGGTCGAGGCGGGTTTGGATTTCGGCCTGGATGGTTTCGGCTGACCAGTTGTCGTTGAAGCGGATGTTGAACGCCGCACTTGCCTTGGCGGGGATGACGTTGGTCGCCGGATTGCCGACGTCGATCGAGGTGATTTCGAGATTGGTCGGCTGGAAATCCGCCGTTCCTTCGTCGAAAGTTGGATGCAGCAGCGCGTCGGCGAGCGTCATCAGGCCACGCACCGGATTGTCGGCGAGATGCGGATAGGCCACATGGCCCTGACGGCCGTTGACAGTGATGACCCCCGACAGCGAGCCGCGCCGGCCGATCTTGATCATGTCGCCGAGTTTTTCCGGATTGGTCGGCTCGCCGACGATCGCCGCATCCCATGTCTCGCCCCTGGCCGCCGCCGCCCAGTCGAGCAGCTTTGTCGTGCCGTTGATGGCGGGGCCTTCCTCGTCGCCGGTAATCAGCAGAGACAGCGATCCCTTGAAGCCGCCCTTCGCCGCGATGTGGCGAGCGGCGGCGGCGATGAAGCAGGCGATGCCGCCCTTCATGTCGACCGCGCCGCGCCCGTAGAGTTCGCCGTCATGAATGGCGGCGGAAAAGGGAGGATGGGTCCAGGCGGCCTCGTCGCCGACCGGCACGACGTCGGTGTGGCCGGCAAACATCAAATGCGGGCCGTTGCCGGACAGTCTCGCATAAAGGTTCTCGATGTCGGGCGTGCCGGCTTCCGAAAACACAGGCCGTTCGACGGAAAAGCCGAGGGGCTTCAACATCGTCTCAAGCGCCGACAGCGCGCCGCCATCCTCGGGGGTGACGGAGGCGCAGCGGATGAGGATTGCGAGGTTTTCAGCGGGATCGACGGGAAGCTTCATGGCAGCGCAATTAGAGGAAAGCGCAGTCGATGTCACGGAAAACAGAGCCTTTCGGGCGCGCCGTCAGGCGACGCTGTGCGTGCGCTTTTGCGCCAGCATCGCCTTGATCCGGCTGGCCGGACCCGCCTCGCCGATCAGAAAACCTTGCGCGTCGGTGCAGCCGGCGGCGCGCATCAATGCCAGTTGCGTGGCCGTTTCGACGCCTTCGGCGGTGACCGCCATGCCAAGCTGCTCGCCCAGCCCGACGATCGCGCTGACGATGGCGGCGGTTCCGGCATGGTCGATTTCGGCGGTGAACGAACGGTCGATCTTGATGCGGTCGAACGGGAATTTGCGCAGATAGCTCAGCGACGAATAGCCGGTGCCGAAATCGTCGAGCGCGATGCGGACCTTCATCTCTCTAAGCTCACGAAGGGTCCGAAGCACCGCGTCGGTCTGGTCCATCAGCACGGTTTCGGTAATCTCGAGTTCCAGGCGGTTTGGCTCCAGGCCGGTGGCGGTCAATGCCGACAGCACCGTTTCGGCGAAATTGCCGCACCGGAACTGCACAGCCGAGACGTTGACCGACAACAGCAGTCCTGCCGGCCAGGACGCGGCTTCGGCGCAGGCCTCTGACAACGCCCATTCGCCGATCGGCACGATCAGATTGGTGTCTTCCGCGACCGGGATGAAGTCGCCCGGCAGCACCAGTCCTCGAATGGGACAGTGCCAGCGCAGCAAGGCTTCGAAGC
>JBGTLX010000519.1:0-2961 GCA_041743855.1 Rhizobiaceae bacterium
GCGATCGCCAAAGAATGCGCATGCCGGGGGTTGAGATGGTCCAGTCGGGAAAGCGCCTAGACAGAAGCTGCTCAGCAAAGGTTCCGAATGCCTTCCGTCTTTGACCTCATAGCGATTCTCCTTGTCCTTACGGCTGCCTTCGGATGGTTCAACCATGTCGTGATCCGTCTGCCGCACACGATCGGCTTGCTGGTGATGGGGCTGGTCGCCTCGCTGGTGCTGATCGGCTTGGAACTCGCGCTTCCCCAGATCACTGTCTACGAGAGTCTTGCGGGGTTGCTGCGCCGCATAGACTTCCAGACCGCGGTCCTCGACGGCATGCTTGCATTTCTTCTGTTTGCCGGGGCTCTGCACGTCGACCTCTCGATTCTGCGCCGCCGCGCCTGGGCGGTCGGATTGATGGCGACGCTGGGCGTTCTGATTTCGACCGGAGTGGTGGCGGTCGGCCTGTGGTGGTTGTCGGCCCTCCTCGGCGTCGGCCTTCCGTTTTCATGGGCGCTGGTGTTCGGCGCTCTGATCAGCCCAACAGATCCGGTTGCGGTACTGAGCACGCTCAAATCCGTTCGGGTGCCAGAGACGCTCGAGGCCGACATGGCCGGCGAGTCGCTTTTCAACGACGGCGTAGGTGTCGTGCTGTTCACGATCGTCGTGGCAATCGCCAGCGGAGCCGGCGATACCGGTCCAGCACATGTTGCGGAGTTGTTCTTCGTCGAGGCGTTGGGTGGAGCGGTGCTCGGTTGGGGCGCCGGTTACCTCGCCTATCGCGCAACGCGCGCAATCGACGACTATCCGATCGAAACTCTGATCTCGCTTGCCTTGGTGATGGGAACCTATGCGCTCGCGGCCAAGCTTCACATGAGTGGACCGATTGCGGTTGTCGTCGCCGGCATTCTGATCGGCAATCGTGGTCCGCATGACGCGATGAGCGACGAGACGCAGGAGTATCTCTTCTCATTCTGGACGCTGGTGGATGAAATCCTGAATTCCGTCCTGTTCCTGCTGATCGGATTGGAAGTGCTGGTTCTGCGCTTCGATCCGATTTTCGCCTGGCTTGCCATTGGGAGCGTGCCGCTGGTGCTGATTGCGCGCTTCTTGGCTGTATCAATCCCTGTGACCGCCCTTCGGTCGCGCATGGACTTCGTACCCGGCACTATCCCTGTCCTGACCTGGGGCGGGCTTCGCGGCGGCATCTCGATCGCGCTTGCCTTATCCTTGCCCGAGGTTGAGGAAAAGCCGGCTCTTCTTGCAGCAACCTACGCGGTGGTGCTGTTTACCATCGTCTTTCAGGGTCTCAGTCTCCGCGCGCTAGTGAAACGCTCGATATGAGAATTGGGATGTTCGACGACAACGAAATCAGAGATGGGTGTCCCTCGGTGTGACGGATGTACAATATTTATGAACAACACGTGAGAAGGTCGAATACCGCCGGATGATGCAGGCGCTTTGCTCTTGTCGCCACTTGCTTGAGCTATTTACCGCGTTCCTATTCGCCCCGACTCCAACCCGGATAACTTCGCAATCATTCAGGGGGCTTTGTGATAAAATCCGGCTTGGAGTGAACCGTATCGCCAAACGAAAAGTCCGACAACCGACGAGAACACCGCCAACGCTTCCTGAGTGCGGAATCGGGTGGCGCCGACATATGCACCATCGATACCCACCACCATATGTTCGGCGGGCGTGATTGCGACCGATCTCTCGGAAATTTCGGCCGCAGTCTCCACCTCGATTTGCTGACCGACCTCCAGAACGCGATTACGGATCGTGGCATGATTGAAGCTATCGGAATCCGGCAGAAACTACCGTAGCAATTTCGCTGCCTGACGAAATGAAAATTCACCGCCAAGGCTCACTTGCAAATGGCGAAGTTCCGGCGTGGAGCGATGCGGAACAAAGACGTCACAGGCGAAGGATCACCAACATGTCCGCAACGGCATTGCTCCAATCGAGGTGCCGGTACTCGAACCTGGCCGAAAATCGTGTCGATCCGGCGGCGTCTGCGATCCTTGATTGTGCGCGTTCGCCCGCAGCCTCTCCTGCCACGCCCATACCCCACATCATGCCATCATCATCATTCCTTCTCCGCTATTCTGCGGCGGCCAACTCCAGAGAGGTCGCTGGAGCTGACAAACTTTCAACGACAGACCGTTTCGGCAGCCGCCATCCCTTGAGGATGCCGTAGACAGCCGGGATGACAACGAGCGTCAGGATGGTCGACGAGATCATGCCACCGATCATCGGCACGGCGATCCGCTGCATGACTTCAGAACCGGCGCCGGTGCTCCAGAGGATCGGCAGCAAGCCCGCCATGATGGCCACGACCGTCATCATCTTCGGCCTGACACGCTCCACCGCGCCGAACATGATCGCGGCATGGAGGTCGTCCCGCGTGAATGCGCGCCTTTCTGCCGCGCACCGCGCCTTCACCTCGGCCAGAGCGTGATCGAGATAGATCAGCATGATGACCCCGGTCTCGGCCGCCACGCCAGCCAGCGCGATGAAGCCGACCGCGACCGCGACCGAAGTGTTGAAGCCCAGCCACCACATCAGCCAGATGCCGCCAACAAGCGCAAAAGGCAGCGACAGCATGACGATCAGGGTTTCGGTCAACGCCCGGAAGTTCAGGTAGAGGAGCAGGAAGATCAGCGCCAGCGTCAGCGGCACCACGATCTTCAGCCGCGCCTGCGCCCGCTCGAGGTATTCGAACTGGCCGCTCCAGCCCAGCGAATAGCCGGGCGGCAGCTTGACCTCGCTTTCGACGGCGGCTTGAGCGTCCGCGACATAACCGCCAAGATCGCGGCCGGCGATGTCGACGAAGATATAGACTGCGAGCTGCCCGTTCTCGGTCCGGATCGAGGTTGCGCCGCGTGTCAGCTCGACCTTGGCGACTTCGCCGAGCGGCACGGCCCCGCCGCCGGGCAGCGCCACCTGAACCTCGCGCGCGATCGCCTGGGGGTCGCT
>JBGTLX010000520.1:0-2316 GCA_041743855.1 Rhizobiaceae bacterium
CCTGCAACCGCCGCCGCTCCGGCAAGCCCGGCCGCCGTGGAAGCGCCGGCAGCGGAAGGTTCCGTCGACATGGCCAAGCTGCTCGAAGCGGGCGCGCTGCCCGACAAGGTGCTTGGCAACGCCGACGCTCCGGTGACGATCGTCGAATACGCCTCGATGACCTGCGGCCACTGCGCCAATTTTCACAAGACGACTCTCCCGACGATCAAGGAAAAATATATCGACACCGGCAAGGCGCGGCTGATCCTGCGCGAATTCCCGTTCGACCCGCGCGCTGAAGCAGGCTTCATGCTCGCGCGCTGCTCCGGCGACAAGTATTTTCCGATGGTCGACGTACTGTTCAAGCAGCAGGAAAGCTGGGCCGGCGTGGAAAACGCGCAGGCCGCGCTCTCCCAGATCGCCAAGCTCGCCGGTTTTTCACAGGAGTCCTTCGAGGCCTGCTTGACGGACCAGAAGCTTCTCGAGGATGTGAGGGCCGTGCAGAAGCGCGGCGCGGACGAGTTCAAGGTCGACTCGACGCCGACCTTCTTCATCAACGGAAATACCTACAAGGGGGCGATGTCGGTTGAAGAAATGTCGGCGGTCATCGACAGCATGCTTTAGCGGCGTCTTTCCTTCTCCCCTTGTGGGAGAAGGTGGCCGAGCGAAGAGAGGCCGGATGAGGGGTGAGGGCCACCTTCTCCCACAAGGGGAGAAGGCAGGCCCATGAAATTTTCCCGCCTGCGGCTGCTCGGCTTCAAATCCTTCGTCGAGCCCGGCGAATTCGTGATCGAGCGCGGGCTGACCGGCATTGTCGGCCCGAATGGCTGCGGCAAGTCCAATCTGGTCGAAGCGCTGCGCTGGGTGATGGGCGAAAGCTCCTACAAGAACATGCGCGCTTCGGGCATGGACGATGTCATCTTCTCGGGCTCCGGCGCGCGGCCAGCCCGCAACACCGCCGAGGTGACGCTGTTTCTGGACAACAGCGACCGCTCCGCGCCCGCCGCCTTCAACGATGCCGACGAGTTGCAGGTGTCGCGCCGCATCGAGCGCGAGGCGGGGTCGATCTATCGCATCAACGGCCGGGAGGCGCGCGCCAAGGATGTCCAGCTTTTGTTTGCTGACCAGTCGACCGGCGCGCGTTCGCCCTCGATGGTGGGGCAGGGCCGCATCGGCGAACTGATCCAGGCAAAGCCGCAGGCGAGGCGCGCGCTTCTCGAAGAGGCCGCCGGCATTTCCGGTCTGCATACGCGACGGCATGAGGCGGAACTGCGCCTGCGCGCCGCCGAGCAGAATCTTGAGCGGCTCGACGATGTCGTCGGCGAACTCGGAGCCCAGATCGAAAGCCTTCGGCGGCAGGCGCGGCAGGCCTCGCGCTTCAAGAACATTTCGGCCGATATCCGCAAGGCGGAAGCGATCCTGTTTCACCTGCGCTGGACGCTAGCCAAAACGCAGGAGAGCGAAGCGCAGTCGGCATTGTCTTCGGCCACCGCGATCGTCGGCGACCGCGCGTCGGAGCAGATGAACGCGGCCAAGGATCAGGCGGTGGCAGCACTTCGGCTGCCCGAACTGCGCGACGCGGAAGCGGCCGCCGCTGCCGCGTTCCAGCGCTTGTCGATCGCCAAGGCCCAGATCGTGGTGGAGGCCGGCCGCATCCGGGCGCGGCAGGCTGAACTCGAGCGCCGCGTGAGCCAACTCGACGCCGATATTTTGCGCGAGCAACGCATGGTAGGCGAAAACGCCGACATGCTGCGCCGGCTGGCCGAGGAAGCGGCCGGCCTCGATGCGGAAAACGCAGGTGCTGTGGAACGCGAGGCCGCGACGCGGGCGAGTTTCGAGGAAGCGGCGTCCGCCCTTACTGCCAGCGAAACCATTCTGGCGCGGCTGACCGCCGAGCGCGCCGAGGCTTCGGCGGCGCGGAACCAGCTTGAGCGGACGCTGCGGGAAACGGCTGAGCGCCGCGCCCGCTTTTCGCGGCAACTGGCTGAAATCGATCGCGAGATGGGCGACATAGAAGCTCGGCTCGGCTCGCTGGCCGATCCCGCCGAGAAGAAAATTCTGGCCGAGCAGGCGCAGGCGGTTGTCGAACAGAACGAAGCGGCAGCCACGGCGGCTGAAAAATCGGTGGCGCAGGCCAGGTCCGCCGAGGCTGCTGCCCGCGCGCCTCTGCAGGACGCCAAGGCCGAACTTGCACGGATCGAGACTGAAGCGCGCACGCTGGCCAAGATTTTGAACGCGGCGAGCGGCGGCCTGTTTCCCGCCGCGCTGGAACAGATCAGCGTCGAGCGAGGCTTCGAGACGGCGCTTGGCGCAGCACTTGGTGACGATCTGGACGCC
>JBGTLX010000521.1:0-3159 GCA_041743855.1 Rhizobiaceae bacterium
CTAGCGGTGTATGCGGCACGTCGCCACCGCGAATGTTGAAAGCCCAGGCGATCGACGACGGGTCCGTCAGAACCGCGTGCGTCGCGCCATCCTTGGCGATCGCTTCGGCAAGCCGCACCAGCTTGTCTTTAGCCAGTTCGCCGGCAAAGGCGATGGGGTGGATTTCGACGGGTTCGAGCGGCGGTTCGGGCTGGTCGCGCCAGACTTCGTCGATGGGGTTTTTGTCGAGCGGGACCAGCGTCGCGCCGCATTTTTGCGCCGACGCGGCAAGCGCTTTGACGTCGTCGATCATGTGCAGCCAGGGATCGTAACCCAGCCGCGAACCCTTGCCGAGATTGTCCTTGATCCAGGCGGCGGGAGGGTTTTCGATGAGGCTCTCGATCGAGAAGATGTCGAGGTCGACCTGATCCCGGACCTGCAGCGTGTAGCGGCCGTCGACGAAGACCAGCGCCTTGTCGGCCAAGATGAGCGCCGCGCCCGCCGAACCGGAAAAGCCGGTCAGCCATTTCAGCCGTTCGGAGCGGGCGGCGACGTATTCGCCCTGATGCTCGTCGGCGCGTGGCACCAGAAAGCCGTCGAGCTGGCGAGACGCCAACCATTCGCGCACCATCGCCACGCGCTCGGCGCCGAGCGTCTTGTCGCCTTCGGTGTCGAATGTCTGAAACATCTTTTTCTACGCGCCTTCCAGTTTTTGGATCAGGTTCGAACCTATCCGGGGGGCCAAGCGGTTGCAACGCGTCGGCGTTGATCCACCGGTGGCCGGAACTGCGGAGCCCGCGCATGCGAAATCGGATAGCAGACCTGCAAAAACCGCGCTTCTTCCGAGATGCGAGGCGGCTTACCTTGGGTGAGTGGAGGATCATTCCTGACCGACAAGGGGAAAAGATATGACCACGAATTCAAGAGGCTTCTTCAGGAGCGCCATGGACGCGATGATCGCGTCGCGCGAGCGCGAGGCCAAGCGGCAGATCAACGATATGCTTCTGTCGTTCGATGACCGGACCCTGGCAGCTTACGGCTACAAGCGCTCCGATTTGACCGGCGGCAAGTGAACCCGCAGCCTTAGCGCTTGAGGTGAAAGGTGACCCAGCCCCCGCGCGCAAGCGTGCGGATATGCCGGAACTTCTGGTTGCAATAAGCGGCCAGCACGGCGTTCCGCTGACGCTCGAGAATGCCCGAAAGAACGATCGATCCGCCGGGCGAGATGTATTTGGCCATCTCCGGCGCAAGAATCATTAAGGGCCGGGCTAGGATGTTGGCGACAATCAAGTCGAACGGCGCGCGCGCGGCGAAAATCGGATCATGGAACCCCGGCGCAATTCGGGTTTCGACGAAGGCCGAGACGCGGTTGAGTTTTACATTGTCTGCCGCGACCCCGACCGCCACCGGATCGATGTCGGTCGCCAGCACCGGGATGCGGGCCAGTCTGGCCACGGCGATGGCCAGAACCGCGCTGCCGGCGCCAAGGTCGAGCGCGTTCGCCGGGCGCTCGCGACGGATCACCCGTTCGAGCATGTCGAGACAGCCGGACGTGGTGCCATGGTGGCCGGTGCCGAAGGCCAGCCCGGCCTCGATCTCGATGGCGATATCGCCCGCGCGGCGCTGGCCGCGGTCATGCGCGCCATGGACGAGAAAGCGGCCGGCCCGCACGGGCTTCAAACCTTCGAGCGATTTCGTGACCCAGTCGATGTCGGGCAGCTTTTCGTGCCCGATCTGACCTGAAACCGGGATTGTATCGACCACGGCGCGCATCCGCCGCTCGACGGCGTCGACATCGTCGTCCGCGTAAAGCGAGACTTCCCTGATGCCCAACGTCTCGTCCAGATCGACGATGGCGATCGGGCAGCCGTCTTCCTCGAATTCCATTTCGAGCGCGGCGAACAGCCGGCTCGCTTCGGCAGTCGTGGCCGAAATGAAGAGGCGGGTCTGGGTCATGTGGTGCTGCGTCAGCCCTCGGCCGCCAGCCGCCTCAGCTTGGCGATGGCAGACTCGGCGTTTTCGCCATAGGCAATGGTGCCAGCAAAGTCGCCGGACCCGTCGAGCAGCAGGATCGAAGCGGTGTGGTCCATCGTGTAGTCACCGCCTTCGGTTTCCACCTTGCGCGAGAAGATGCCGAACGATTTTGCCATCGCCTGGACCTTAGCCGGGTCGCCGGTGATGCCGGTGATGCGGTCGGAGACGTTGTCGATATAGGCTTTCATGATCGGGGCCGTGTCGCGCTCGGGATCGACGGTTACGAAGAAGGCGCGAATGTCGCCGGCATCGTCACCCAGTTGCTTCAGCCAGCCGTCAAGTTCAAAAAGCGTGGTCGGGCAGACCTCCGGACAGTGGGTGAAGCCGAAGAACACCGCCGACGGGCGGCCGCGAAACGCCGCTTGCGTGATTTCGCCGCCGCCGGCCTCGGTCAGCGCGAACGGTGCGCCATAAGGTTCGCCGCCGTTTTTGGCGCGGTACCAGTCGAAGGTCAGCCAGCCGACGCCCGCGGCCATCAGGACGATGATGCCGATGAGGATGATGCGCATCATCAGTGGAGGCTCCTGACATGTTTGTGAGGGCAGGTCAGAAGCACCAGGCAAGGCCCGCATCGACCATAGCCAGGAAAATGCCGGCGCCCTGATCCAGCCAAGCACCGAAAGCCAAGCCGGTCGCCACCGCCAGCACGGCAAAGCCGAGCGCGATCCTGGCGGCTGTTGCGAAGGGCATCGGCGCAGTCAGCTTCATGTGGGTGATATAGCGTGTTCCGCCCCCGTGAAAAAGGGCCAGGATGACGCTCCTGCCGCAGAGCCTTGTCGGCGCTCCGATCGCTCTCTAGATTTCGGTCGAAATGGGAGAACCGCAGATGGAGCGCGTTGCGCCCAAGGGGTATTCGTCCGTGCAGATCGGCCTGCACTGGGCGATCGCCGCCCTGATCCTGTTGCAGTTCCTGGCGAGCGGGGGGATGGAGAACGCGTGGGACGCCTTCGAGGACGGCGACAACGTTGATGGCGAAGATTTGCGCTTCGCCTATTTTCATATCGGCGTTGGCCTTAGCATTTTCGTGCTGGCGCTTTGGCGGGTCTGGCTGCGGTTGACGCGCGGCGCGCCGGCGCTGCCGGAGAACGAGCCGCGCATCCTCAAATTCGCCGCCCATGCGACGCATGTCCTGATCTATGCGCTGAT